>ONUN01000016.1:0-19421 GCA_900320955.1 uncultured Methanobrevibacter sp.
TATAATTTATTATATCTTATTTTTTAAAATAGCAAAGTAATATTTCAACTGTAATAAAATAAATTACATATATCCGGCTAATAAAAGAAATACTAATTTTACATCAAGAAATCACATCGATGTGAAATTTCAAGTGAAAAAAATTCTAGGATTTCAACATTGCCTGTTTATGATAAAATAAATAAATATTTAAAAATTAAGAAACTTCCACACTATGTAAACCACATATTCTAACAGATTGAGTATACAGCACGGAAGCAATAAGAAATGCATAAATGAATGAATGGATGTATTTGGCCAAATTTCATTAAAACATGAGCAAAAACTGGACATTATTGACTGTATAATTCAACATTATTCTGATGATGTTTATGCACGAAAATAAATGTAAAAAGTGTTATATATAATAAAAATAAGATTCAATGGAGAAAACTATGGTGGGAGCACAAAACTTTAATATAAAGAAATATGACTCAAAAATGTATTATGTAAAATGTGCGTAGCAATTTATGTATTTTAAAAATGGTTTCTACAAGGTTAAAAATGAAAAAATACTCTCTTTTTGAAAGAGCCTTGAGGGCAATATAAATTATATATAATATATTTTATATATGTATATAATACAATTATTGAATATTTAAAATTGGATAAAATTTTTATATTAAAGGGGATGCTATGGAAGAAGAAATAAAAAAATTGTTAATTAAATATGCTACAGCTAGAATTGATATTATGAATCATGGTGCTGAAGATAATACTGTTTTTATTGTTAGGTCAAATAATATGGATGCTAATGTTTTGTATCCTCCTTGGTTTAATAGAAAAGATGGGCAGGGGTTAGTAATTGAATGTTCTTCTGGAATGATTGATTTTGAAATAAAGTGTGTCAATGATGGAACTTTAGATATAATGTTTAAAGGAATAGATTGCAGGGATAAAAACGGCAATAGATTCCCGATTCATATAGATTATACTAATTTAAAAATTAATGATAAAAAAATTATTGATAAAAATACATTGGTTTGGCATGATGAACCTTATAAGTATACCAAAAAAGTAAAAAATGGAGAAATTATAAAAATTTATGCCGAATGGAAACCATTTAATAATTGGATAAGTGAATATGATAATAATTTATCCAATACTAAAAAAAGATTGGATTTCATTGAAAAAAAGGTTAAACAAATACCTAAATTATCTTATACTTCTTTTGGATCAGATGCATTGGGTGGCAAACTTACTTATAGAAATTGGTTACCGGTAAAACCTTCAATAACTCTTTTAGAAGATATTGATGGATATTGTGAAACAATATGGTTTACACGATATCTAAAACATAAATTCTCTGATGTTGATTTTAAATTAAATTTTTTTGGCCCTTTTGGTGAACATAATACTCTTACATCTCCTATGCAGGGTAAAAAGATTTTTTTTAGTTTTGAAGATATAAATTTACGCTCTGACGAATTATTGGATGAAATGAGAAAAAAATATGACGTATATGCTTTAGATTATGTTGACTTTTCTATGGGATATGATTTTGTTGATAATCCAAAATATTTAAGGTTTCCTTACTGGTTTATTTCAATTTTTAGACCTGATATAACTGATGAAGATATTGAACGCTTAATTGACAAGTGGAATTCATTGAACTATCCTAAAACTGATGATGTTGTTAATGTTTCGTCTCATGATGTTTGGAAAGTTAGAACTTATGTTGCAAATGATGTTGAAAAATTTACAGATATAGTTTATGGTGGAAGGTGGCGAAATAATACTTCAGAATTATGGGATAAATATAATAACAATAAACAAGTATTTATATCTAAATTCAAATTTAATTTATGTGCTGAAAATCTATTGGATGACGCATATGTTACTGAAAAAATTTTTAATTCCATATCTGCTAATTGTGTCCCATTATACGCTGGGGGAGGTAATTATTTAGAACCTGAAGTTTTAAATCCTAAATTTATATTAAGATGGTCTGATGATATGTCTGATGATAATTCGGATGTCATTGAATTATTTAAAAATTTATTAACTGATGAAAAATCATACTTGGAATTTAAAGACCAAAATCCGATGTTGGATACAAGTAAAAAATATATTATAAATAAATTTAAAGAACTTGAAAAACATTTTGAACGTTTAATTTATGATTAGGGGTATATTATGAAAAAGCAGTAATTACTGGAATTTCTGGCATGAGGGTTCATCTCTTGCGGAATTTTTATTAAATAAAGGTTATGAAGTTCATGGGAATAATGTGGAGAAGTTCTTCTTTTAATACTGGTCGAATAGATGCTCTTTCAAAAACTTAAGTGATTCCGATCAAAAAAATTTTTGAGGAGTAACATTATTTTCTTTTCAAATTTTTCTTTATTTTTAATTTAAATCAAAAGAAGAATTGTATTATAACAGATTTAAAACCAGAATATTGGGTAGCAATTGATAAATTGCAAATAAAACAACAATTTTGTAAATTCACAACACTTCCCAAAACACATAAGAAAATTATTTAAAACAGATAAAGGAATTTTAAAAGATTCAATTTAAAACTAAAATATTGGGATGAGGACAATGCGATTTACTAAAAATCACTTAAGTTCTTGAAAGTGCCCTTAATTTTAAATATAAAATATATAAATTAGAATAACCATAATATAATTAATCTAATTAAATTTAATTTGTGGTGTTATTATGAAAAAAGCATTAATAACTGGTATTACAGGTCAAGATGGTTCATATCTAGCAGAATTTTTATTAAATAAAGGATACGAGGTTCATGGCATATTGCGCCGTAGTTCTTCTTTTAACACTGGAAGAATTGAACATTTGTATATTGAAGATTTGATTGAGGATATGCATAATTATAAAAATTTTTATTTGCATTATGGGGATATAACTGATTCAACTAATGTTATTGCTTTAATTCAAAAAATAAAACCTGATGAAATTTATAATTTGGCTGCTCAATCTCATGTGAAAGTTTCTTTTGAAATTCCGGAATACACTGCTAATGTTGATGCTTTAGGAACTTTACGTATCCTTGAAGCTGTCCATTTATTAGGATTAGATACTAAAATTTATCAGGCTTCTACTTCTGAATTATATGGCTTAGTTCAGGAAGTCCCTCAGAGTGAAACAACTCCATTTTATCCTAGAAGTCCTTATGGTGTTGCTAAATTGTATGGTTTTTGGATTACTAAAAATTATCGTGAAGCATATGATATCTTTGCATCTAATGGTATTTTATTTAATCATGAATCTCCTAGGCGTGGAGAAACTTTTGTAACAAGAAAAATAACATTGGCAGCTGCTAGAATTAAGTTGGGTAAACAGAAAAAACTTTATCTTGGAAATTTAAATGCTAAACGTGATTGGGGTCATGCAAAGGATTATGTGGAATGTATGTGGTTGATACTTCAAAATGATGAACCTGATGATTTTGTTATTGCTACAGGTGAGATGCATACTGTTCGTGAATTCTGCCAATTAGCATTTAAAGAAGTAGGAATAAACCTTCGCTGGGAAGGTGAAGACATTAACGAAAAAGGAATAGATGATGAAACTGGTAACGTTTTAGTTGAAGTTGATCCCAAATATTTCAGACCAACAGAAGTTGACCAACTATTAGGAAATCCTTCTAAAGCAGTAGAAAAATTAGGTTGGAATCCAACTCAAACACCATTTGAAACTTTAGTAAAAGAAATGGTTCAAGAAGACTTGAAATTAGTTAAAAAAGAATAAATTTAATTTTTTTATTTAAAATAATAGGGAAATATGATTATGAATTTAGATGATAAAATTTATGTTGCGGGTCATAATGGTATGGTTGGTTCGGCCATTGTTCGCGCATTAAAAAAAAGAGGGCATGACCATTTTGTTTTCAAATCACACAAAGAGTTAGATTTGACTGTACAGAGTGATGTTCAAAATTTTTTCAAAAATGAAAATCCGGATGTGGTTTTTCTTGCAGCAGCCAAAGTTGGGGGAATCAATGCAAATATATCTGACCCAGTTAGTTTTTTAATGGACAATATCATTATTCAGCACAATGTAATTAAATCAGCATTCGATTCTGGAGTGGAAAAGTTAATATTTTTGGGAAGTTCTTGTATATATCCAACTCATGCACAACAACCATTAAAAGAAGAATATTTATTAACAGGGCCTCTAGAACCAACTAACGAAGGATATGCATTATCAAAAATCGTTGGATTAAAATCCTGCGAATATTACAACAAACAATATGGAACTAACTATATTGGAGTAATGCCTCCTAACTTATATGGAATTAATGATAATTTTGACTTGAAAACAGCACATGTGGTGGCTTCATTAATTAAAAAAATGCACCTCGCTAAAGTAAATGATGAACCTCAAGTTGATATATGGGGAAGCGGAAATCAGTACAGAGAATTGATGTTTGTTGATGATATGGCTGATGCAACATTATATGCTGCAGATAACTATGCTGGAGATACATTTATCAACATTGGTGTTGGTGTTGACTATACCATACGTGAACTTAGCGAAACAATACAAAATGTAGTGGGATTTGAAGGAGAACTATTTTTTGATACAAGTAAGCCCGATGGAATGTTTAGAAAAGTATTGGATGTATCAAATTTTAATAATTTAGGATGGAAATCCAATGTATCTCTTGAAGAGGGATTAAAATTAACATATGAATGGTTTTTAGAAAATGAAAATGGTGGTGATAATTTATGATCAATTATCCATTAGCAGCAGACACATGGGATGAAAAAGAATATGGGGCTATAAACAGAGTAATTGAAAGTAATAGATTCACTATAGGTCCAGAAGTGGAAATGTTTGAAAAAGAATTTGCTGAGTATTTTGGAAGCAAATATGCAGTTATGGTAAACTCTGGTTCATCAGCAAATTTAATTGCAATATCTGCTTTAGTTTTATCTGATAAATATGATTTAAACCTTGGTGATGAAGTTATTGTTCCGGCCGTTTCTTGGGCAACAACTTATACTGTACTTCATCAATGTGGCTTAAAATTAAGATTTATTGACATTGATTTAGATACATTTAATCTAAATTTAAATGAATTAGAAAATGCTATCACTGAAAATACCAAAGCAATTTTTGCAGTTAATTTATTGGGTAATCCTAATGATTTTGATAAATTAATTAATGTCTGTGAAGATAATAATTTAATTTTAATTGAAGATAATTGTGAATCTATGGGTGCCAAATATCACGGTCAATATGCGGGTACTTTTGGTGTTTGTAGTACTTTTTCTACATTTTATTCTCATCATATGGCCACAATGGAAGGAGGAATGATTTTAACTGATGATGATGAATTAAACGACATTATGAAATCCATCAGATCACATGGGTGGACCCGTAACTTAAGTAGGGATAGTCCATTTAACACCAAAAAAGATAAATTTTATGAAATGTTTAATTTTATATTTCCAGGATACAATGTTCGTCCAGTTGAAATGGAAGCTGCAATTGGCAGAGAACAATTAAAAAAATTAGACGGATTTTTAAAAGAACGTAAAAGTAATGGAAAATACTTTTTAGAGTTATTTTCTAATATTAATGCTATTTCTCTGCAAAAAAACCAAGATGATTCATCATTCTTTGGTTTTCCAATTATATTTAAAAATGAATATGAACGGAAAAAATTTATAGATTCATGCGATAAAAATAATATTGAATATAGGCCTATTGTTGCAGGAAATTTTACAAAAAACAAGGTAATTGATTATTTTGATTATACTATTTACGGTGATTTAACAAATTCAAATATTCTTCATGATAATGGTTTATTTATTGGAAATCATCATTTTAATGTTAAAAATCAGATAGATGAAATTTATGAATTATTAATAAAAACTATAGGGGAATAATAATATGGAAACTGTTGGAATGATTTTATGTGGGGGTTTTGGTAAACGTTTAAGACCGGTCACCGAAACTGTACCTAAACCGCTTGTTGAGATTTGTGAAGATTACACTATTTTGGATAAACAATTATTCGATTTTAAAAATGCTGGTGTTGATGATGTTTATCTTTTAGCTGGTTTTTTACATGAAAAAATTGAAGAAAGATATGGTGATGAATATAATGGTGTTAAAATTCATTATGTTATTGAAGACGAACCGTTAGGTACTTTAAATGCCATTAGATTAGGTATGGAAGCAATAGAAGGGGATAAACAGTGTATAATTCGTAATGGGGATATTGTTTCTGATGTTAATCTAAAGGCAATGATTGATTATGGTGTCAAATCCACATTTCCAGTAATCATGTTTGTTACTCAAATGCAATCCCCATATGGTATTGTTGAAATGAATGGTGACCGTTTAGTTTCATTTAAAGAAAAACCAATACTTGAGGATTATTATATTAATGGTGGAATTTATTTCACTAAATCAAAAATTGATTTTGGTGAGTTTAAAACTGGTGATATCGAAAAACTTTATTTCCCGACTATTGCTAAAGAAAATAATTTGGGATATTATAAAGAAAATGGTATTTATTGGATTGCAGTTGACACTTCAAAAGAATTAGAATCTGTTAAAAAAGAATATGAAAATAAAACCGATAAACCATGGGGATACGAAAAGGTATTAATTTACACTGAAAAATACTTGACAAAAGAGTTATATATTAAGGAGGGATTCCAGACTTCTTTCCATTATCATGATGAAAAAGATGAAACCATGTATATTTTATCTGGTTCTGGTTATATTGAGTTTGAAGACCATAAAGAATATTTTTCAAAAAATGATTCAATACGTATAGAACCTCATGTAGTACATTCTATTGTCGCAACTGAAAATACTATTTTACATGAAGTTTCAACTCCTTATCTGGATGATACTATTCGTGTAAATGATTATTATACTCGTTAAATTTTATTAACCACTGAGGTTATTAAATGATAAAAAATGCAGTTAGTTTAGAGCAGGTAAATCTAATAAATTTGCCTTATTCACTTTTAAAAAGCCTAAATGGCTTCATGGTAAAAGATGAAGGTTTAATAGAGCGCCAAATTAAATAGTTAATTGAAGTAGGTGTTGAAGATATTTTCATTGTTTTAGGATATATAAAAGAGAAATTCTTTTATTTGGAGCAAAAATATCCTGAAGTAACTTTTTTAATAAATAATACTTATGGATACTTGAATAACATTATTGAAAAATTAGAATCTAGAAACTTTGAAATTATTAATAATATTGAAGATAATATGGCAGTTTATAAAGACGACAATCCGTATGTTATTAGGATAATAGCTAAAAAATTATAAAAATTCGGAGACTCATTATTTTAAAGTCTAAATTTATACTTTTTAGCAGTTATTATATGCTAAATTTGATATTGTCTCATTATCATATATTTTTAAATATAAATATGTCGAATTAATTTGTATCAAAGGTTGTAACAATAAACAAGGATATGTGTGAATATATGAAAACAAAAATTGCAATATATGGGTCATGTATTTCAAGAGATTTATTCAATTCTCATTTTGTACCTGATTATAAAGAGTTTTTTGAAGTTGCGGCGGATGTTCAAAGAACTACTATGATAAGTTTAATGCAAAATCCTATGGAAATTGATAAAAATTTAATAGATATGCTTCCACATAATACAAAAAACAATGTTAGTAAAAAATTCATAGTGGAGGATTTAAATAAAATTTTTTTAAAAAATTTAATTGAAAAGGATATTGATTATTTAATTATTGATAATTATTTTGAGTTTCTATTTGGAATTTTATATTTTGATAACAACATAATCACAAATAATTTCTGGGATTTGCCAAAAACACAATTCTATAAAATTATGCCGAATAAATTTAGTTTAAAGATATATGAAAATTTTGAGGAATATTTTTGTATTTGGTCTAGATACTGCGATTTATTTTTTCAATTTTTGACATTATACTGTCCAGATATTTCCGTGATTTTAATTCAAGCCAGAGAAAATGACCAAGTTATGAAATCTGATGGAACTAGTTATATTTACTCAGATTTTACTAAAACAATGAGTAAAGCCAATCCTCTTTTGGAAAAATTAGATTCGTATATAATAAATAATTTTAATGTAAGTGTTTTAAAATTTGATTATGATAACACATATTGTGATGAAAATCATATTTGGGGTTTTGCACCGATGCATTTTTGTAAAAATTACCATAACTCTTTGTCAAATAAACTTCGCAATATTATTTCCGAAGATAAATTAATGAATAAATCTTCAAATAATTATAAAATGGTATTTGATGAAGAGTCATTTAAAAGAGATTTAAACAGGACAAATTTTGAAACACGAGTTTTACTTAAAAATATTAAAAAAAGCAATATTGCTAGTTCATTAAAGATATATAATTTGGCTAGAATTGATATTAAAAATTATGGTTCAAATGAAAATAAAATAAGATTAATTGAAGAAATATTGCCTTCCTCATCAATATCATTCCCAGATTGGTTTAAATCTGATGAAGGTGAAGGTATGATTATAGAAAGTGAAAATGGATCTATTGATATTAAATTTGAATGTATTAATGATGGTAGTTTAAAAATTTTTCTTAGGGGGCAGAATATTCTTGATAAAAATTTAGTTAGATTTCCAGTTTATATAGATTTTATTAATTTAAAAGTTAATGGGGAGCAAATTTTTAAAGAAAGTAAATTAGTTTGGCATGATCGACCTTATGTCTTTGAAAAAGAAGTTAAAAATTCAGAAATCGTTGACGTTCATGTGGAGTGGCTACCGTTTAATAAATTTAGTGTATTCAAAAGAGGATAAAAACTTGTGAATTAAATTTATTAATTTAATATTGATTTAACTATATGTTTGGTGTGATTTATCATTAATTTATCTATAGGCGATGTACGAAGTTATGATTTATATTGGTTGAAAAAACTGAATAATTGATTCTTAGAATGTTTTTGGTTAATTTGTAATGTGAAATATATGATAATCATCATAATTCCATAGTTTCTTACGAAGTGGCGACATTGTAGAAAGAGTGATGAGAAACATTAACCTAAATCAAAATATAGGATTATTACCTAACGGAAAGCAAGCCAAAAGAAAATGGGAAGATTAAACCAAATTCAATAATATTTATCATTTTTATTTCGCTTGTATATTGGCGTTAAAAATCCCAAATTGGATTTTCGAAGCCTAGTTTTTCTGCCAATTCTGGCTCCCATTGATTTTTAATATGCAAGTAGTCATATTCTTCTTTTTTTGTTCTTCTTAATGTGTTTGTAGCAACTTGGCGTCTGTGATATACAAAAGCATTTGGAGCTTGATAAATCTTTAATTGTAAATAATGTCTAATAAAATCTGAAAAAGTTCTATCAGAACGATGATGTCTTCCTAACTCTGGATCCAAACCTAATGTTTTATTATATGTGTCTCTTTTGATATATGTGCAAAAAAATGGTGCGAAATTTAGTTCTAATAATGTTCCATCATGAAATAATGGCATATTAATAATATTTTGGTGATATTTTGAAGGTAGCACATCACATTCAAAGTTATTGTATGCATAAGGCACATTTTCAGATATCCTATTATCTCCTTCAAATAATAATTCGTGTGGAACTATAATGCCGCATTGGGGAATTGAATATGCGCAGTGTTGCATATGTTCAAGTGATCCTTTTGTTAAAATAGTATCATTATTTAAAAGGAGGATGTCAGTATTTTCTTTTGAAAGTGCAATTCCTTGGTTAATTGCAAAACTGAATCCATAATTAATATCATTTAAAATTAATTTTATTTTTCCTTCAGATTCTAAATCAGACAAATAATTTTTAACCTCTTTATTGGAATTATTGTCCACAACAATTATTTCTAGCATTTCTTTAGATTCATGTGATAAAGTTGAATTGATGCATGTTTTAATTTCATTTAATGATTCATAATTAGGAATTATAACACTAATTTTTTTAGTTAGAGGAGAGTATTTTTTAATAGGCATTTTATTTTTATCTAAAACTTTTTCGCATGTTTTAATATAATCATAATTGCTGTTTGAAATTCTATTTTCAGAGCCATGATTATAATATTTTGAGAGGATAACTGGAACTGAATATATCTTAAAAATATTGCTGATTTTTAATATAAAATCCCAATCCACTAAGCTAAATAAATTTTCATCAAATCCTTTTACTTCATTTAAAACATGGGATTTGTGGCAAAAGCAATTCATATCAATATAATTATGATTATGTAATAAGGATTTATTATATGTTCCAAAACGAACGGTATATGGTTTTGAATCAAAATTTTTATATAAATATTGTCCGGAATATAATGCATCTGCATCAGGTAATTCAATAAATGCGCCTATCATCGTTTCCATATATTTAGAATCCCATTCATTATCGGAGTCTAAATACATTATGATATCTCCTTTGGCATTTTTTAAACCTATGTTTCGTGTATATGAAGGTCCTTCATTTTTTTCATGGCGTAAAATACGAATTCTTTCATCTTTAAGTGATTTTAATAAATCATATGTTCCATCATCACTACCGTCATCAATTATTATTAACTCAAAATTTGTATAAGTTTGATTTAAAACTGAAGTTATGGCTTTTTGAATAATGTTTTTCCTATTATATGTGGGCATAATTATGGAAATTAATGGATTATAATCAGATGTCAAAACATTATTTCTCAATTGTTTTCCTAAATAGTCCATAAATGCAAAAACCCGTTTATCTTCATTACTAAAAGGTGCTTCAACAATTGGGGAAATATATGATTTTGCAAGGAATTCCTGAAAATTAATAAATTCTGTCAGGTCATACTTTTTCATTATATTTGATTTTTTAATTTTTCTTTTTAAATCGATAATTTCTTCACTAAATTTTCTATTTTCTTCTTTTAGTGTTTCTATTTGGTTTTTTGATTTTTTGTATTCTTGTGTTAGTGTTTTTATGGTGTTGTCTTTTTGTGTGTTGTTTTGTTGTAGGGTTGTTTTTTCTCCGGTCAGTGTTTCTATTTGTTTTGATGATTTTTTATTATCATTAAATAAACTTAAAACTTGATTTGATAACTCATTATTCTTATTATTTAATATCTTGGAATGTTTATTTAACTTTTTAAATCTCCAATTCAATTCTTTATTTTCCATTTTTAATTGAGTATTTAATGTTTTTAATTTCTTATTTTCTTCAAGTATTTTGTCAACTTCATTATTTCTTAAAGAAAAAATGTTATATAACTTTTTATTCAAAATAATGCCCCTATGATATCCTTTAATAAATAATAGATTTTTTGAATTTAAATAGTATTGTAGTTTGTGAATTTTTTAATATCTGTATTATATTATATTAGTTATATATAAGTTTATATTAATTAATTATTGCTGTCAACCGCTTTTACTTTTTTTCTTATTTTTCTCCATTGACTTAGTACAATGTTATTTTTTATTATTTTAATTTAATTCTAATTAAATTATTTTTATATTTAATATATGGATGTAAATTTAATTATATCTTATTTTAACTAGTAAATATGGTTAGATTTAATTATTAAGAAATATAAATATATTATTCATAGGCTGAATTTATTTTAGTTGAATATGTTAAATTTTAAGCTTAAATTTGGATAATATGAATTTTTGGAAATTTTGGAAAACTGTTTAGAATCAATAAATAAATATACAAATCTCAAAGAATATATTTTAACACCAAGAAAATTTACTTGTGATGGAAAATGGTCTTTTGAGATTATATAATTTATATTTTGGCAAATAATGGTAAATCAACAATGTTAAAATTTGAAAATTTTGTTGAAAATTATTTTTGTGATGAGGGTGATAAATTAATAAAAAAGCAAGCTGTATCTCAACAGATGATAAAAATAGATTATATAATTTTTAAAGATATTAATATGAATTTTATTTAATTATATTTATAAATTCTGAAGAAGATTTGTCAGATTATAAAAATTATAAAATTTGGACCTGTGATTAATCAAAATCCGAAATCCCAAATACTTCCGAATCAAGGAAGGGGCAAATATCATTTATTATAGTCTAACATATACAAAACCCGCACTAACACTATTTTTAACAATAATAGACATGGAATATGGTATTATACTTGATTTTATTCTTGGAAATTTCGATTCCAATTAACGAAAAATCTTAAAGCAACACATAGAAAACCTCGAAGGACACGTAGATTTTAAAAATACAATACTGATGATGGACAGATGTTATTGCTCCCTCGAATTAAAATTATTTTTAGAAAAATATGGTATAAATTACATATTTTTGCCTGCTAAAATGACACATATGGTTCAGAAATTTCACAAATGAAAAGTGAAGATGAAACTATTAAAATAAAAAATATTTCTAGTAGACGAAAAAACATAAAGGATGAAAACATCTTAAAAAAGCTTGAAATTATGGGAAAATAAGAATTTTTAAACCATTTCATTTTTTATGTGATTTTTATGTAGGTGATCTCTCAAACACATTTAATAATTTATTTGGAATATAACTTATTATTTTAAAATATTTAAATCATATTGTTAATAATTATATATTAGTAATTACTAAATAATTTATATAGTTTGAAATGTTGATTTTATGAATTTTATTAAAAAGAATGATTTATTTTTATTGGAAGAAATTGTGAAAAAAAATTTTTCATCTAAATATAAGGAGTCTGTTTTAGGGGTCCTGTGGACAATTTTAAGTCCATTATTGATGATGGCTTTGTTTACAATTGTATTTTCTACACTTTTTTCCAGGAATATAGATAATTATGCGGTTTATTTCTTGTGTGGATGGTGTTTATTTACTTTTTTTAGTTCTTCTATATCTGTTTCTATGGATGCACTAAGAGGAAATAAATCAATTTTACAAAGAACTCCTGCTCCTAAATATATTTTTGTTTTAGGAGGGGTTTTATCGGAATTTTTAAATTTTTTAATAACGTTAATTCTTTTGCTGATTATAATGTTTATTACACATGCTCCGTTTCATTTTCCTATCCTATTTTGTTCAATTATTCCAGTTATTTTATTATTTGTCATGATTGTTGGTTTGGGTTTAATGTTATCAATAGCATGTGTGTATTATACTGATATTAAACATTTGTGGTCAGTAATTTCGATGATGTTTATGTATGCTTCAGCGATTTTTTACCCAATAGATATTATTCCAGAACCTTTTAGAGGTTATATGATGTTAAATCCTTTATATTGGGTTATTGACCAATTTAGGTGTTTTATTTATCGAGGAATTGTTCCAAATGGAATTAATTTAATAAATTTCTTATTATTGTCTTTGATAATACTAATTTGTGGTATTATTGTATTTAAAAAATATGGAGACAAAGTTGTTACCAAATTTTAGAGGTGTTTCATGAATCAAAAAAACAATAATTTAGAATTTAATAAAGAAGTAAATAAAAATTCTAATGGTAATTCATTAAATAATCAAAAAAATATTGCTGTAAAAAAGATTATGGATAAATATGGGTTATCATTTCATGAAGCCAATAAAATTTTGATTCATCTTGAACAAAAAGAAAAAGTGAAATATAAGTCTAAAGGAAGTTTAAAAAAACAAGTTAATAATTCTAATGTTCAGGTATCTAAACCTATTTCAAATATTAAAAATGATGCAAATGATAAGATAGGTTTAGAGCAAGAAAATGATGGTGTGTCCAAGGAACAGAAAGATAGTCATAATCAAGCAGATATAACTCATAAAAATAATCATATTGATGAAAAAAAAGTTGATGACCTCCTTGAAGATATTATACCGGATTATAATAAACAGGTTTCAATAATTGTTGATCATGCTGATTTAACTTTTGAAGTCCAGACTGAAAAAATTGACACATTAAAAGAAAATTTTGTTCGTACTTTAAAACGAGATAAATCTAAAAAAATAAGAATTCATGCTATAAATGATGTTTATTTTAAAATTTATAAAGGTGAAAAGGTAGGTATTATTGGTTATAATGGTGCAGGTAAATCTACTTTATTAAATTTAATCACAGGAATTTATCCTCCAGATAAAGGAAGTGTAACCACATATGGTAGAGTTTCACCGTTATTGTCCTTAGGTGCAGGGTTTGACCAAAACTTTTCTGGAAGGAAAAATATAATTTTAAATGGTGCAGTTTTAGGATATGATAAAGAGTATCTTGAATCTAAAGTTGATGAAATAATAGAATTTTCAGAACTTGGTGATTATATAGATATCCCAATTAAAAACTATTCAAATGGTATGCTTGCGAAATTAGGGTTTTCTATTGCAACAGCGGTAAACCCTGATATTTTAATTATTGATGAAATTTTAGGTGTTGGGGATGTTAATTTCCAGAAAAAAAGTGCAGATAAAATGAAATCATTAATGGATGGGGGAACTACTGTATTGTTAGTTTCTCATTCGATACCTCAAATTCGAGAATTGTGTGATAAAGCTATTTGGATGGATAATGGAAAATTAAAAGAAATTGGTGAAGTTAATAAAGTTTGTGACCATTATCTTAAAGATGCTGAAAAAGCAAGTAATGAGCAATTAGCAAATATACAGTTTAAATAATTATGTATAAGTTAAATAGTAATTTATTTAACTTATTTTTCTTAATTACATTTTTTTTAAATTTAAAATAGTTTTTATTATTATCTGATTTATATTAATTATTTGTAGAATTTATCAAAATCAAGAAATGTACTTTCTTCAATTGAAAAGTTTGTAAATTTTAGGGAATTATTTGATTTTTATATGTTGTGTTCATTTTTGCATTTGAATGTTTAAGAATGTTAGAATTCCATTTTTGGTTTTGTATATTTTTTTATTATTTCGGGATTGGTTTGTATATGGTAATTTTCTACTTTGTTGGATGTTTTTTCTATTTTTTCATCATTCATGTGTTCTACATGACTGTAGAAGTGATTGGGGGGGTGTTTTCTTATGAAATCGTTTAATGCTGCTGGAAGGGTTTTGTAGTTTTGTAAATATTGTTTAAATTTGTTTGTTGTTTTGAATTTTGTTTGAAGCAGTTTTTTAATTCTTACGCATTTTCATACATATTCTAGTGATTTTTCACAAATTGGGTGTGTATAATATGAATATTTTTTTTATTACAACCATTCACTCGAAGGTTAATCGTTCTTATCCTTTTCCTCGCCCCTAAAATTCAGAATACTTAAATTTCATTAATGTTTCTTCTATCTCTGTCAATGCAATGTTGATCAAAGAAGGAGATATAATCTCTCTTTGAGGTGTGCTTGCTTGAATTTTATGAAATATATTATTTTCAAAATACCTTGCTTCTAACCATTTTTTAATCAACTTTTTAAGTAGAAAATTACCTAATTTCTCTGAGATATGTTGATGACTTAATGTATCAGAAATAGGACTTGAAATCTCCTTCAAATATGTATAATTGTTTTAATTTACGAGTATTGGGATGAATCTTTGCGATTGCATTACTATTGCATCTAAGAGGTCTGAAACCAAAACTATTTAATCTAAATTTAGATTTTCACATCGGGTCCAATGCCAATTTACAAATTTCTTGATAAATTATATCAATGATGCTATGAATTCCTAGTGGTCTGGTTTGATTATTCTTTTTGGGAATATAAATCCTGCGAGCAGGTTTTGGATTATGTAGGCTAATTTTCTATTTAGGTGGCTTATAAAATAAACTCCTATGTTTACTGTCTCTTTTGATAAGTATTCTATCAACACTACTTGTTCGTTTACATTTATTCTTTTTTGTATCAACATAAATGCTATTATAAACTCCTTTTGTCATTTACTAGCGACCTGCATAGTCTGTCAGTTTTTCAATAGTTGCCTACTTTCTCTACTTCAAATATCTGTTTTTGTACTTTAAATATGTGGGGCTTGACAGATTTCTAATTATTGGATTCCTATTCATTATCAAGTACCTTTTCGTATGATTCCACAGACAATAACATGATTAGATTATTATATTCAGTTTTCATTGCCAAAACATACTCCAAACTTAAGTTAACACTTTTAATAGTAGCGCTGTTTTAAATGAAGCAGAAGTTATACTTGCTAAAAGTTAGCCTATTCCAACTATGGTTATTAGTCAATTTACTCCTATCTTTTGATTTTGTGGGCATTTGCTTCCTTTGCATTCCTTACTCAAAAAAGAACATTAGATTTCTTCACTGTCATCCTACTACATAAAATATGAACAAATTCTGGCTTGCCAAGTTAACCAATTGTTAGATACGATTAGGCAGGTTCTCCAATTACACTGGTGGGTATTTATGATTGTGTTCTATATACATGCTCGATTACTCATTTATAATCTTTATCCAGCAATAGGATGGCTATTCTAAAATTCCTATTCTTTGCTAAACTTTACGATGCTTTTAATCAGAAGTTCACATTCGTTAATCATACTAATCTTTCTCTCGCCATCATATTATTGGATGTTATAATGATGATTGGACTTTAACTCATCTTGCAACCCATCCATTGTTATCAGTGATGCAGTTTTAGGGAGAATAACGTGCACAATAATGTAATCAGTTTTCACTGCATTAACATATGGCTGTTTGAATTAAAACAAACATATGGCAAATTCATCGCCCATATCTTGCCACACAATCGAAAAACTTAGGTTATATTGTGTTTATATTGGTATTGGGAATGCATAAGATTTGTTTAGCTATAATTATTATTTGTCCTCATTTATTTAAATAATTCACTATTTTTAATTATTTAAATCATAAATTAGTAAGAATTTTCATCGAATTGAAATTTCGGCTGTAAAAAATTTAAAAATCAAATGAGCCTATAAAATTTCACAGATTCGATTTTATCAATATTAAATAATAAGTATAAATTGTTTTCTTAAAACATATAATTATATATAAGTTTTTTGAGAGTATTAACATGGAGGTATTAAATGAAAATAAAAATTTTAATTATTTTGCTATTTATTCTTATAATGTTAGCTTTTGGTTTTTTAGTGTTTAATCAATTTTATCCCCAAGAAGACCACATTTTAGTCGGTGATGTTAATTTCACATTACCTCCGGGATTTCATGAAGGAACAATTAATAGTATTGGTGATGTAAACATAACCAATGGCACTCATACATTGTTTATTGCTTACTATAATGATAATAATATCACTAAGTATGTTCAAATGTATACAAATGGGTCTAATCAAACTAATTATACCTATTCAATTTCAAACTTTACTATTGATGATATATTTGTTTGTAAGGCAGTTAATGATCAAGGTGGAGCTGAACATTTTTGGTTTGTTAAAAATAATCATGTTTATTCAGTTTATGACTGGGAAAAATATGATGATATAGATCGCATTTTCTTTGATTTAATTAAATCATCGGATTATTAATCTAAATAGTTATGTGGGGTTGAGATTATTTTTCATTAGTTCTCAATTTTTTTTTAATATTAACTTAAATGATTAAAATTTATCAATAATAACTGTTAGTATAGAAAAATATAATTTATTTAAATCATATAATATATTTTTCAAAAAATTGAAATATTAAAATTATTAATTAACGAATATTTTATTATATATTATAAATATTAAAAGAGTTATGGTAATTAAAATGAATTTAAAATTTGAAAGTCTATTGAAAAAATATGTTACTGCACGAATCGATATTAAAAATTTTGGAAATAGATTTAATAATATTATTATTGTTGAGAATAATGATTCCGATTCAGAAGTTTTTCATCCAAATTGGTTTTTAGATGATGAAGGTTTAGGCACTATTGTTGAAAGTTGTAATGGTGTTTTAGATTTAAAAATAAAATGCATTCAAAATGGAAAATTAAAAATTTTATTAAGGGGAGTAGATGTTAGAGATAAACATAAACAAAGATTCCCAATTTATATTGATTATACTAATTTTTCAGTAAATGAAAATGTGATTATTGATAGTAATACTTTAACTTGGCATGATAATTCATATGTATTTGAAAAATATGTTCATGATTCAGAAATTTTAAATATTCATGTTGAATGGTTACCTTTTAATGAATGTAGTGAATTTAATATTGAGAACTCACAAGAACAAATTCAATCTCTTGAATTTAAATTAGCTAAAAGAGAAGAACAAATTAATTCAATACCTAGATTATGTGACACAACTTTAGGGTATAGTGTTCTTGAGGGTAGGCTTACTTATAGGAATTGGACTTCTTTTGCTCAAGGGTTCACACTTATGGGAGATTTTGATGGGCACTGTGATGATTTTTGGTTCACTCGTTATCTTAAAAATAAATTTCCCGAAGAGAATTTCAAGATTAACATATTTTCAGTCTCTAATGCTCATGATAATCTTGATTATCCCATGTATGGAAAAAAAGTACTTTATACTATGGAAGATTTAAATTATCGATATCTTGAAATGAAGTTTCGTTTTAATAAATACGCTTTGGATTATGTTGATTTTGCAATGGGGTATGATTTTTTAGATAATCCTAAATATCTAAGATTGCCTTATTGGATTTTAACTAATTTTTCACCCGAAGTTACTGAAGAAGAAATAGAAGATAAAGTGAACATGTGGAATACAATAGAATGTGATAAATCAAGAGATGTTGCATCTATTTCAGGTCATGATAGATTTGGGACAAGAACTTTAATAGATAAAGATATTAATTCTTACATAGATATGATTTATGCTGGAAAATGGAAAAATAATACTTCGGAATTATGGAATAAATATAATAATAATAAAAATTTATTTTTAAAGGAATTTAAGTTTAATATGTGTCCTGAAAATCTATTGGATGATGGTTATGTTACTGAGAAAATATTTGATGCTTTAAATTGTGATTGCATTCCTTTATATGCTGGTGGTGGAAATTATCTTGAACCAAAAGTATTAAACCCTAAAGCAATTCTTCGATGGACTGGTGATAGGGAATGTGGTTTTAATCCAGATTTAAAGAAAAATGCTTATTTTGGTCATAATGATGTGCATTATCCTGTAAAATGGGTTGCTGATGATAATCAAAATGATGATGTTGTGGAATTATTTAAAAATCTTTTAACTGATAAAAGAACATATGATGAATTTAAAGATCAAGATAAGGTATTGTCATCAAGTACAAAATTTATTAAAGGTATATTTTCAGATTTGGAAAAGCATTTTGAACGATTAATTTATAGTTGATTATACTTTATATATTATAAAGTTAATAGTTTTATGTAATTCATATATAAGTTATATCTGATTTGGATAAAATATGATTAAATAATGGTGACAATATGAAGAGAAAAAATATTTCTAATAATAAAATTAAGGATTCTAAAATTGTGGGTAAATCAAGTAATTCTTCCAATAGTAAAATTAAGGATTCTAAAATTGTGGGTAAATCAAGTAATTCTTCCAA
>ONUN01000016.1:19451-24055 GCA_900320955.1 uncultured Methanobrevibacter sp.
AATAGTAAAATTAAGGATTCTAAAATTGTGGGTAAATCAAGTAATTCTTCCAATAGTAAAATTAAGGATTCTAAAATTGTGGGTAAATCAAGTAATTCTAATGATTTAGTAAATTTAAATAAAAAAGATGCACTAAATTTATTAAAACAGAGTTATAATGATATTGATGTTTTAAAAATGGAGAAAAAAATATATAAACAACAACTTGAATATTATGAAAGGGAATTATTAAATTTAAAAGAAAATTGTGCAGATGCAGATTCAATTCTTTTTTATGATTATGGAACAATTATAAATCACAATGATGATTGGAATGATGTACATGTATCAATGGTTCGTTTTAATGAGTATACTGAAGTCATTTCGAAATCAGGAAAATGGTTTGAACCTCTGAAAAAAAATAATAATTTCTTTTTACCCTCAAAATTCAGAGTGGATTTAGAATTAATTGAATATAATCCCACATTAAAAGTTATTTTATTAAATTCAAATGGAAAAGTTTCTTCAACTGAAATAGGGGGTTCTGAAAATTTTAATGCAAAATGTAATTTAACAATTGCATATTATGAGGGGAATATCAAGATTCGCATAAATGATAAAATTATAAACAAAAAGGCAGATTTGGGTAATGATGGAATAAGGATACGTTTTGATATGTGGGGTGGTGATAAACTTAAATTCAAAAATTTAATTATTTGGGGAAACTCTATTGATATTCAAAATAATAAATTGAGATTTTGCCCAATTTGTGGTACTTTTTCAAAATTTGATCAATGGGGGAATAGTGAATCTTGTCCAAAGTGTAAATCATTAGAAAGGCATAGATTTGCATATCTATTATTTAAATATAAATTCCACAATATTTTATTTAATCAAAACATTAAATTTTTGCATTTTGCACCAGAAGATTGTCTATATGATTTTTTCAATGAAAAACGGAATATTGATTATTTTCCAGTAGATTTAAATCCTGAAAATTGGGGTGTAAAAATAAGAGACCAAGTAAATATGGAATCAATACCCTATGAAAGTAACACATTTGATATGATATATCATTCTCATGTTTTAGAACATGTTCCAAACGATACTGTCGCTATGAATGAATTATATAGAGTATTAAAACCCAATGGATATTGTGTTATTATGGTTCCTATTAACTTTTCTTTTAATGAAACATTAGAAAAAGAGGAATATGATACTCCTGAATTAAGAGAAAAATATTATGGGCAATATGATCATCTAAGATACTATGCAATGGACATTGTAAATAAATTGGAATCTGTTGGTTTTAATGTTGAACCTATATTCAGTGAAAGTCTATTTGATTTTAAAAATGAAATGGAGTTATATAAAATAAATCATGATGTTGCTTTTATATGTAAAAAATAAGTCTAAAGACTAAAATGTATTATATCATAGGAAAATTTAAATTAATTATTTTTCAAAATATAAAATGATGGTGATTTAATCATGTCTGGAATCGATAAAATAATTGATGATAATTTTTTTTTGATAGATTCTAATAATCTTACAAGTGTTAAAGAAAAATTATATGGTTATGCAATTGGAGAAAATGGCATTATTCAAGATGAAAATATAGGAGATAATATTTTAGGTAAATGTGGAGCCTATGTTCATGTAAAAGTGACTGATAATTATATAAATATCAATCAAGATTTTATTGGTTCGTATGGATTATATTTATATAAATATGGGGATTTTTTTGCAATTTCAAATTCTTTTCTTAAACTAGTTGAATATTTAAAATACAATTATCCTATTTCTTTTAATAAAGATTTTGCAGATGCATTTCTTTTTTCACCGTTATCTTCTTTTGTTTTGAATGAGACATTAATCAATGAAATTGAAATGCTACCTGATAATTATGATATTATTATCGATAAAAAAAATAAATTTATCACATATAATAAAATTGATTATCAAGAATACACTCTTTACTTGGATAGTAAGGAGGGAATGGATGTTTTAGATAAATGGTATGATAAATGGATTAATATACTCCGCTTTATTAGGTCAAAAACAAATGATATTGTATTTGAATTGTCTGGAGGTCTTGACACACGAATTATTGCTGCATTGTGGTTAAGTGCAAATATTAATCTTGACAAAATTGAAATTCGCTCTTATTTGAGAAGTCCTGAAGATTTAAGGATTGCTTCTTTGATAGCTAATGATTTTAATTTTAATTTAAATAATCAATTTCCAATTTATAAAAAATATCTATATGATACTAAAGATACTTTAGATATTTCTTTTTACCCGAAATTAGGTTTCAATAAAGAAATGTATTATCAAGGGAATATTTTTTTAAATCCACTATATGTATTTACAGGAATGGGAGACTTGAGACGCTATCCTAATCAAAATATTAAAGAATATATTGAAGGAATTGTCTCACCTTTAAGAAAATATGGGGATATACTTTTAAAACCATCAATAGACTTATTGAATAAAGGATTAGATGCATTATCTGATGAACCATATATTCAAAATGAATATGATTTAACTGCAGCAATGTATAAAAAAGCAAGGTATAGACATCATTTTGGTAAAGCAAGTGTTGAAAATTATTTAATTAATAGAATTTCTTTATCACCAATTATTGACCCTGAACTAAACAAATTAAATGTTATAACTAATGAATGTGATGATGAATTATTATTGATGATAATGATCTTAGTAAGATTTTGCCCAAGTTTATTAAATTATGAAATTGAAGGTAATCGTAATTTTAATCAAGAAACAGTTGAGTATGCAAAAAAAATTAATAATAAATTTCCATTGGCTAAAAAAGATTATGCTTTCGTTGAAGGGCCGGATGTGGAAGAAAGAAATAATGTTACCGGACCTAAATCACAATTTATAAATCCTGATGAATATATGAAAAAAATATTCTCCTTAGATTCATTTGAAAAGGAGTTTGAAAAGTATTATCCAAAAGAAATTTATGAAGACATTAAACGTTCTGTTAAAAATAAAACTAAATTTCCAGTGTCAA
This sequence comes from uncultured Methanobrevibacter sp., assembly GCA_900320955.1. GTDB lineage: Archaea > Methanobacteriota > Methanobacteria > Methanobacteriales > Methanobacteriaceae > Methanocatella. Next base: position 22,471 of record ONUN01000016.1, read on the forward strand.
ATATCCATTCTGCAATAACAATAATTAAATATATGAATGATGTGAAATTCAGCGAATATACGCATTATAGGAGTTACTTTGATTGGCTAAAAAGTTATGATATTAATTATTATGAGGATTATGGGATGGAAATGGATTTAAATTCTATTAATTCTTTATATAAATATATTACTGCCAGAATTGATATTAAAAACTATGGAACTGATAAGAATAAGATAAACATTATAAAAAATTCAGATTCTAGTTCTGAGGTTCAAACCCCTATTTGGTTTAATGATGAATCTGGTCAGGGTACAGTTATACTAAGTAAAAAAGGTAATTTAAATATTACAATTGAATGTATTAACCAAGGAAAATTAACAGTATATTTAAGGGGAATTGATTTTAGAAGTGACAATGAAAGAATTCCAATTTATGTAAAATATTTGGATTTGACAATTAATAATGAAAAAATCATAGATAAACCAATTATTGCATGGCATGATGAACCATTTGTCTATGAGATGTCAGTTGGTGACTTAAAAAAAGTAGATATTTCAATAATATGGGAAACTTTATGATATGATTCTATTGAAAATTAGTCTGTAAATTTTTTAAGTAACAATAATTAAATTTGGTTGAATTGATAATGAGTTAGGTTATTGTGATGTGATATGATTAAAATTTCGGTTATAATGCCCGTGTTTAATGATGAAGAAAAGCTTAATGGTTCAATAAATAGTGTTTTAAATCAAACATTGACTGAAATTGAATTGATTTGTGTTGATGATGGTTCAACTGATAACTCTTTAAGTATATTAAATGATTTTGCTGAAAAAGATGATAGGATAAGAGTTTTTTCTCAGAAAAATCAGGGATCTGGTAAGGCTAGGAATAAAGGTATTTCTGAAGCTAAAGGTGAGTATATTGCATTTTTAGATTCTGATGATCAGATGGTGGATAATGATGCTTTAAATCAACTTTATACTGAAGCGAAAAAAAATAATNTTATGAATTTTCTTGTTTTAAACCGATAACAGAGTTAAAACTAAGGCCTGTGGGTGATTATTGTCTTCCGTGGTATTTTTATAAGAATATATTTAAACGGTCTTTATTGATGGAGAATAATATTCGATTTCCCGATTTGCTTAGAGGACAAGATCCCATATTTTTAGTAGAAATTTTATCTCATTTGGATAATTTTTTAGAAGTACCTGTACTTTATTATTCTTATGTTACCCCGGATTATATTAAAGTTGATAATTCATTAAAATACTATGATTATTTTGTTCATTATTATTTAGTATTTAAATTATTAATGGCTGATAAAAAATTTAAAAATAGTATTTTAAGATATTCTGAAATTTTAATTGCCATGAAAGATAGGCCAATACATATAAACACTGTTGAAGAATTGTTTAAATTATTGGATGTTATGGATAAAATTAAATCATTGTATGTTAAGTATGGTGATATTAATCTTACAAATAAGATAACTTCATCTTTTGATGAATTAATTAGCAAAATTGAAATTGAAGGCTTCGAAATATCCATTAATAAAAATCAATTTTTATCCGATTTTTACTCAGAAGGAATAATCGTTAAA
>ONUN01000068.1 GCA_900320955.1 uncultured Methanobrevibacter sp.
TATAAATATCTTTTTATAAAATAAAAACATTATTATTAAATATACTGTTAATTTAAATGGAGGTTGAGCTGTGAAAAAATGTCCTGAATGTGGAAATCCTAGTTATGATGGTGCTCCAGTTTGCGGAAATTGTGGTTACAAATTCCCTAAACCAAAAAATAAAGTCATAAAAGAAGAAAGTATCTTTGACAAGGCACCAGAACCAAAGAAACCTTCCACTGATGAAAGCACTGTCAGTATTTTAAAAGAAAAAAAACTTGTTATTGGTGCAATACTTTTAATAACTTTAATTGTGATTTGTGGAATTGTTTTAACTGGGTCACACAATAACAATAACTCTTCAGTATCAAATAATGATTTAGTTAAAGTTAGTGAGGGAGCATTTTCATTCAAATACCCTGGAAATTGGGAAGAAATTAATGGAAGTGATCCAGAACACACCAATGCAAAATTCTATAAAAATGGGGAAAATACTGTTATTGAATATTACAACAGTACACTAGAGTCCTCATCCCTAAAAGAAATTACTAAAGATAGAATCAATTATGCTCAAAATAATAATTCATATGTGGAACTTGTTGAAACTATCAAATTAGATGGTAGAAACTCCTCAAATATTATTTTAGAGAATGCTAATGGTAATTATACTAGATTCGTTTCAATGTTTAGTGATGGAAACCTATATGTATTTAAAATTACTGGCGAATCAATGAATGCAGTTACTTCAAATGACATTACTACAATGATTAATTCTGCAGACATTGCATAAGTATGATTAATTTCATACTTCTATTTTTATTTTTTAAGTGTTAACATGACTAAAATTAAGATTGCACTTTGTCAAATGAATGTTGTTGACAATAAAGACGAAAATTTAAAAAACGCTGAAATAATGATTGAAAAAAGCGTTGATGAAAATTCTGATTTTATAGTTTTACCTGAGATGTTTAACTGTCCGTATTCAAATGACAAATTTATTGAATACTGCGAAGAAGAAAAAACAAGCAAAACTCTTTTAAAAATTTCTAAATTAGCATCAAAAAACAACGTTTACATCCTTGCAGGGTCAATTCCTGAAAAAGAGAATGCTAAATTGTACAATACCAGCTATCTTTTTAACCGAAATGGTGAGATAATAGCAAAACATAGAAAAATGCATCTCTTTGACATAGACGTTAAAGGAAAAATAAAGTTTATGGAATCTGATGTTTTAACCGCTGGAGACAATGTTACTACAGCAGATACGGAATTTGGAAAAATAGGCATTGGAATTTGTTATGATATACGTTTTCCAGAACTTGCAAGATTAATGGCTCTTGAAGGCGCATCAATACTATTTTATCCAGGCGCATTTAATATGACTACCGGTCCTGCACATTGGGAGTTGCTATTTCGAACAAGAGCACTTGACAACCAAGTTTTCTGTGTAGGCGTTGCACCTGCATTAAACAGAGATGCAAGTTACCATAGTTTCGGACATTCAATTATTACAAGCCCTTGGGGAGAAATAATAGCCGAAGCAAGTGAAAATGAAGAGCTAATAATATCTGAAATTGATTTAAATGAAATAAAAAAAATAAGAGAAGAGCTTCCTCTTTTAAAAAATAAAAGAGAAGATCTTTATGAAGTTCTCAAAAAATAGCTATTTTAATTTAGCCAATCTTTTTTCGAAGTAAGATAATTTTTTATCATTATCGGCAAATACTTCACAAGCAGTTTCAATGACCCTGACTTCGTTGTCATAATCATTTGCTTTTCTATAAAGCACACATAATCTTTTATATGGAGCATCTTTAGCCATTTTTGCTTCAACATAACGTTCATATTCTTTTATGGCTTTTTGAGGATTGGTTTTTTCCATTTCCTTAATAGTACTCATAGGAATAACTTTTACGATAGCTTCTCCAGAGTCTTTAGCCTTTTGCCTTTTTTGTGCTTTTTTAATTGCCTTATTACATGATTTTTTGAAATCCTTATCGTCTTCGGTTTTCCTTGCATCCTTAATCAGTTTAATTGCTTCATCGCTTGCCAAATCACCTAATGCCTGAATGGCTGCCAATTTAACACCCCAATCTTCATCATCAAGACATTTAGAAATATTATCTAATTCATCATCAGCCTGAAGTTCTCCTAAAGCACGCACTGCAACTTTTCTAACACCAAAGTCCTCATCATCCAAAGCCTCAACAAAGTAAGGAATGACCTTTTTGTCTTCAGTTTCTTTAAGTGCAAAAGCAAGGAAACGTTTATCTTTACCTTCAGCATCATTAAATTCATTAATTAACTTATCAACAGCTACATCACCCATATTTCCCAATATTTCAGCAGCTTTAAATCTTACCTGAGCATTATCATCAGTAGTTGCTTTGATTAAAGGTTCAATAGCTTCTTCATCAGTTGTTCCAACCAATGACTCTACTGCTTCTTTTCTAACTTTAACATCATCATTTGATAAATTGTTAATAGCTTCTTCAAAATTAAAATTTGACATGATAATAAATTAGATTTTAGAAATATATAAATTTTTGAATTAGATGCACCGCATGTAAAAAAACATGATATCAATATGGATGAAACAAAACAAAGTTTAAACAACAAAATCTTAAAAAAAAGAAAAATAAAATTGAAAAGTAAAAATTTTCAATTTAAATACAGGTATATCCACCATCAACAGCAATTGCTTGACCAGTTACATAACTGGATTTAGGGGATGCGAGATATACAACTGTTGAATCTAATTCACCATCGACACCAGATCTTCCAACAGGCACAACGGTTTTAGTGTATGCTTTGTATTCATCATTGTCAATTGTTGAACGTGTGAGTTCTGTTGGGAAAGTACCAGGACAAATTGCGTTTACAGTAATGTTGTATTTTGCCCATTCTGCTGCTAATTGTCTTGTAAGGTTTACTACTCCACCTTTTGCTGCTGCATATGGAGAGGTTGGTGTTGCCATGGTTCCAACTAAACCGAACATGGATGCTGTGTTAATGATTCTTCCGTATTTTTGAGGAATCATTGCTTCACGTGCAACTGCTCTGGACATTTTGAAGGTACCTGTAAGGTCTACATCTACAGTCATGTTCCATTCTTCGTCAGTCAATAGTTCAGCTTCTTTTGTTGCACCATATCCAGCATTGTTGTGGAGAATGTCAATTCTTCCAAAGTGGTCCATGATTTCTTTTACACAGTTTTCTACACTTTCGGTATCTGTTACATCACAGACTACTCCTATGCAGTCCACTCCGATTTCTTTAATTTCTTCTGCTACTTGGTCTAATCTTTCTTTTCTTCTTCCTGTAATTACAATGGCTGCGCCGTATCTTGCGTATGCTTTTGCCATGTCAACTCCGATACCGGAGGAAGCTCCACTTACTACAGCCACTTGACCAGATAAATTAAATAAATCATTCATTTTTTATACCACCTTAGGCATCATGCCTATGATTAGATATATGATATTTTTGACTATTTAAAAATATTCATTTGTTAAAAATTTATAAAATCAATGAATAATAATTAATAATATGTAAAAAATTATATACATTTATAATTAATTGATTAAATAATAACCTTAAGAAAGTTAAGATTAAAAAAAATAAATCTAAATGTTACAAAAAACAACAATAAATATAATATAAATTAAAAATTAAATTTAAAATAATCGAATTATAAAAATGAGGAGACAAAAATGATTGAAGAGCAGACTAAAAGTTATTCAAAAAAACAAATCTACAAAACTCTGCACCCATGGGTTAAACAGTGGTTTGATAAACAATTTGATGACTTCACACCTGCTCAAAAAAAATCAATCATAGACATTCATAAAAACAACAACATTCTAATTTCATCACCAACAGGATCGGGTAAAACATTAACCGCATTTCTGTCAGTCATCAGCGAATTGACAACACTTGCTGAAAAAGACAAATTGGAAGACAAAGTTTACTGCATTTATATCTCTCCGCTAAAAGCTCTAGACAATGATATCGAAAAAAATCTGGATGAACCTTTGGACGGCATAGAAAAGATAGCTGGAAAAAAACTGGGAATTAGAAAGGCGGTGCGAACAGGAGACACTACACAATACCAAAGACAAAAGATGCTTAAAAAGCCACCCCACATTCTAATTACTACCCCCGAAACGCTATCAATTTTACTAGTGGCTCCAAAATTCAGGGAAAAGTTAAGCAATGTAAAATATGTAATCATTGATGAAATCCATTCACTAGCTGAAAATAAAAGAGGAGTCCATTTGAGTTTATCTCTTGAAAGGCTACAGCACCTAATAGGACATTTTACCAGGATTGGATTATCTGCAACAGTAAGTCCTCTTGAAGAGGTGGCCAAATTTCTAGTTGGGTATGAATATGGCGTTGAAAGAAATTGTAAAATTGTTAAAATTAACTATTTAAAGGAATTGGATATGGAAGTAATGTGTCCTGTAAGCGATATCGTACTTGCAGACGAAGAAGATACACGGCTTGGAATGTATGATTTATTGGATGATTTGATTTGGGAAAATAAAACAACATTAATATTCACAAATACAAGAAGCGGCACTGAGCGTTTTGTTTATAATTTAAAGAAAATGTATCCAATGCACTACAACAATGAAAACATAATGGCACACCACTCATCACTTTCAAAAGAGGTTCGTCTTGAAACAGAAAACAAGCTAAAAGAAGGTCAACTAAAAGCGGTTGTTTCATCAACATCCCTCGAACTTGGAATTGATATAGGATACATTGATTTAGTAGTGCTGATAAATTCACCGAAATCCGTTGCAAGAGCACTTCAAAGAATTGGAAGAAGCGGACATAGATTACATGAAAAATCCAGGGGAAGGATTATCGTAACTGACCGTGACGACTTGGTTGAATGCTCAGTTTTACTTAAAAATGCCAAAGAAGGAAAAATCGACAGAATAAGCATACCAACCAATTGTCTTGACGTATTGGCGCAACATATCTATGGAATGAGTATTGAAAATCCATGGGACATTGATTATGCATATGATGTAATTAAAAAGAGCTATTGCTACAAAGACCTAACAAGAGACGATTACGAAGATGTTTTGAGTTATATGGCTGGAGAATATCCAGAACTTGAAGAGAGATATGTCTATGCCAAAATTTGGATTGATTATGAGAATAAGACATTCGGAAAACGTGGAAAGCTAGCAAGAATGCTTTATTCAACAAACATAGGTACAATCCCAGACAGTTCCGGCGTTTTGGTCAAATGCGACGGCGAAACAGTCGGAAGAATCGAAGAAGATTTTATGGAACGGCTTAAAAAAGGGGACACATTTGTTCTTGGCGGAAATACATACAGATTCAACTATGGAAAAGGCATGACAATAAATGTAACTCCTGCAATGGGACCGCCAACAATTCCTTCATGGTTTTCACAGCAGCTGCCACTGTCCTTTGATTTGGCAATGGACATTCAAAGATTTAGAGCACATATGGACGTTAAATTTAGATACAGAAGAAGTAAAGAAGAAATAATGGAATTCATTCATGAATATCTCTATGTTGACGATTTTGCTGCCAATTCAATTTATGAATATTTTGTAGAGCAGTTCAAATATGCCAAAATACCAAGCAACCAGTTATTGCTGATTGAATATTATAAAGGATTTGGGGGAAGAAGATTCGTAATATTCCATTCCTTGTTTGGAAGAAAAGTTAACGATGCCCTTTCAAGAGCAGTAGCATACATAGTGGCCAAAAGATATAACATCAATGTTACCATTTCAATATCAGATAACGGATTTTATTTAAGCTCAGACGGAAAGATTGGCGGTTTGGAATCATTTAATGAACTGACTCCGGAAAACTTTGAAAACATATTGGCACAATCATTAAATAAAACCGAAACACTGGCTTCAAGGTTCAGACACTGCGCCGGACGGTCATTAATGACACTGCGAAGATACAAGGGCGAGTCAAAGTCTGTCGGGCGCCAGCAGGTTAGGGGAAAAATCCTGTTGAAATTCGTGCAGGAAATGGATGAAAATTTTTCAATTTTAAAGGAAGCACGAAGGGAAGCATTGGAAGACTATATGGACGTTAAAAATGCTTTGAAAATAATTGAATGGGTTGCTTCAGAAGAGATGGAAGTAAAAACAATAAATACAGTCATACCAAGCCCATTTGCATTTAATTTAATATCTCAAGGATATTTGGACGTGTTGAATCAAAATGACAAGGCTGAATTTACAAAAAGAATGCACCAAGCCATTTTAGACCAGATTAAAGATAAATTAAAAGGCATATATTGAACATTAAAACTAAAAATAATTAAATACTTTTATAAACAATATTAAATATTGACTAAAGGTGATATCATGACAAAATGGAAAGCCGTAATTATAGGTTTCATATTATCTGTAATTGTTAAAGCATTTTTTGCACATTATGATTTTATTGGATTATTAATTGTTGGTTTCATTACAGGATATATTGCCCATGATGGAGCCCTTGGAGGCTTATGGAATGCAGCTCTTGCTGGCACATTAGGTACAATTATCAGTGCAATACTATTCATACTTGTCACAACAATTGGCGGAAGCTTTATGGGGGCATTTGGAGGCCTTACTGGATTTACAACATCAGGCATAGTAAGTATCGTCTCAATAATCACAGAGTTGATTTATTATGCACTTGTCATGGGAATAACTGGAGCAATTGGAGGAGCAGTATCATCTAAAAAATAAGTTTTTGGAGAAATAAAATGGGAAAATTCACTAATTTTGACTTTAAATCACTAGTATTTGGAGCAGCAATCGCTGCAGGATTTGTAATATTGGGATCAATGTATAATGAATTCCTTTATGCATTCGCATCAATCGGATTTTTATATGTGGGATACAATTCACCAAATATAAAAACATCACTACTACTTGGGGCTTTTGCATCAACACCGGTAATGTACCTTGCATTAGATGGAGTATTTAAAGAAATACCACCAACAGAACAAGGAAGAATAACAATGATAATTGCAATTCTTATTGTTGGTATGCTTGTTTCAGCTATTGGTGCATGGGCAAAAAGAAGCCGTGTAAAGGCAAAAGAGGAATACGAGAAAAAACAAAAAATCGGTAAAAATAAAAAGAAAAAACAGAAAGCCGAAGAACCTCAAAAAGAAAATAAAGGCCTTTTAGGTAAAATTACAAAAAAGAATGAAAAATAATAACAAAATTTATGTTATTATTTTTTCCAATTCATCTCTTTCTATACCACGTTTAATTTCTAAAGCAATTCTTCTACCCA
>ONUN01000052.1 GCA_900320955.1 uncultured Methanobrevibacter sp.
AGTATAACCAAGGGTTATGTATAAAAATTTAGGAGGCAAAAAGCTTATGATCGAGGTTGATGAGCTAACAGACTACCTAGATGAATACTTAGAAGAAAAACAAGAGGTAAAAAACTTAACAGAAGAAACAATCCAAAAACAAACATTCAATATATCCAAATTTATAGAATATTTGGAAACTGAAGGAATTGATGAATTAAACAGTAGCAATGTAAAAAAACAATTAAGACATTATCGTAGACACTGTCTAAAGAAACGTGGGAATAAAAGGACTACTGTCAAAACATATATGATGAACATTTTGGAATTTATCAATTCGGAAGACGTCCAGGAAGAAATCCAGCACGATACTATCAAAATGAAAGATATCATTGAAGTAAAGGCTGAAGATCCTGAAACTGCTAAAAAAAGAATTGAAAAAATCAGTTTAACATGGCAACAATCAGATTTCTTTTTAGATACAATCAAACAAAGCGGAAATGCAAGAGATTACGCTATTTGCAGAACTTTCATCGATTCTGGAATGAGGCTTAAGGAACTGGTATTATTAAACAAGGATGATATCCAAGTTCCAATTGATGAAAATGGCTTTTATGAAATGCCAAACGACACTAATGAATTTATTGATGTATATCTACGTGCAGAAACTACAAAAGGGGAATTAAAAGATCGTACAACCTTCATTACCTATGATACATTGGAAAGTTTGAACAGCATGATCTACAATCGAATCACAAAACTCAGAAAAAATACAAATGATGTCTATAGGCCCGTAATTCAGAGAAATAAAGCTGCTGAAGAAGTAAATCGTGAAGAATTATTTACAAATATTAAGGGAAATAGAATAGGTAAACGTGGAGTTCAGGATATCGTTAAAAAATATGCTCATCTTGCAGATGAAAGGATAGGCAATGAAAATATAGATTGTCCGATAAACTATGGGAAAAATGTTAGTGTTCACATCCTCAGACACACCGCTTTAAGCCATTATGCTGAAGTACTGACCGTTGCTGAAGTTCAAACAATAGCAGGACACTCCAACAGCCAAACAACAGATAAATATATCCATGTTGATAGGGAGCAAATGAAACAAAAATTAAAGCTGAACAATAGGAAATTTAATATATAAATATTAAATTTTACTTTTTTTCTTTATTTTATACAAAAATCAACAATGTTTAAATATTATTTTAAACAGATGTTTATTTAGTATAACTGTTGATAAGTTATAACAACACTAAATTTTTTAAGGGTTTACATGATTTCTAAGAGGAGTATATTTATATTAGGTATTTTTTTAATACTTGTTTCGGTATTGAGCGTATGTGCGTCGGATACCCAGCAAAATACATATGAAATTCAAAGGATTCTGGATGAAACCAATGCATCTGACTTAATGGGATGTTGTTCAGTTGCATTGCAATTAGAGGGAAACAACAGTATGTTCTCTTTTAGAAGAGATGCAAATTTTAGTGCTGATATTTACATAGAAGAGATTGATTGGCACGGCATACCAGCAATCAAGCAATATAAAACAGATGGTGACTATTTCTGTCAGGTAATTATAACCAGTAATGGTTGGACCATAGGATATGGAGGAATCGACGACGGTCCCGATAATCAAAAAATTGAAGAAATAACTTCCAAAATGATTACAGAGGACAATAGTATTTCAGAAGACGGTTTAATCCAAGTTCAGCAAATTAAAGAACCTTATAAAATAGGACATCTATTGATTAAAGCACCTAATGGAAATTATGGTGTTGCATTTAGTGATAATCATTTTAAAGGTAAATTGAAGCCTGGAGAGTATCTTGTAATTCCAAATAGACAAACATATATGAACAGCGGCAACTTATCACTCAATACATCCGATAAAGTAACTGCTATGATACAATTAGCACAATCTGATGCTTTTGGACTTACTAGAAGAGATATTACCACATATAACTTCCATACTTTTGAAAATAAGTCATCTAAAGTAAATGTAACTGAAGCTTATCTATCTAATGATGATGGATCTCAATGGGGTATGAATACAGCAGGTCTTGTAGACAATGTATATTTCAATAAAACATTATTTAAAGCTGATGACATACCAATAGCACCTAAATATCAAAAGATGGGAAATATGACACTTCATGAATCCCTTAATAATATATCCAAGACCACGTTATTGATTGTCCTTGTTGGTGTTGTCCTTTTAGTGGCTATATTGTTCTTTATAGTCTATAAAACTGTAAAATTTATTAAATTCAGAAAACGTCGACGATAAAATTTATTAAATTTTATAAAAATTAATAAAAAACAACAAAATTTAACGAAAATAGTCAATTTCACTAGCTTGATATATATCAAGCAGTTGATTTATACTATTTTCTCAATATTACTTGAGTATTAGTGGCAAAATACATATAACATATACTTTCTGTAAATATGGATAATATATAAATAACATATTTCTGTAAATACAGAAAAAAGTATTATAGTTATAATACCATCACTACCACAATACCTATAATTAGTAAATATATACTATACTAACTAATAGGTAAATACCTATAATATATACTATATCTATTTTTACATATTTCCATATAATACATATATAAGTATAATATACGGAAGTACATTTCCGACTATGGTAATATTACACTAACAAGAATTTTAGTATAAAAAACCCATTAAAACAAGTATTTTTAAAAATAACTCCTATATAAATCATAATATTATTTTAAAAGCAATATTAATCTTATTTTACTCATTTTAACTATAATTGAATTTACATAATAAAATTGAATCTCATAGAACAAAAAAATTAATAAAATTTATTAAATTTTATAAAAATTAATAAAAAACAGCAAAATTTTTATATAAAAATTTATAAAAAATTTAAATTAATCGGAGGAGTAGCAATGGAATTTAATATTGTCAACGAAATAAATGGTAAATTCAAGCCTATAGTATTAATTAAAAGTGATGAAAAGCCGGATGATGCAATAATACCAAAACCTGGAAAGGGCGGTTGTGTTATGTCATTTGTAGCGCAAACAATAGCTAAAAGAAAAATTACAGCATTTGGACGTGAAAACGTTTCATGTGGTGGTGTTGAAACAGGAATGGGATGGGGAGACGGCTTTTCCAATGAAGGTGCACTGGAATTTCAAGCAACATTCCTCTCACAGGGTGCCGATTCTGCAAAAGATAGGGACAAATTTCTCAAAAGTTTGGAAAATAAACCGGCACATATATATGAAATGTTTGAAAAAGGTGAAAGAATTTATTGTGATTATGAAACTGCCGTGGAACACATCAAATCCAGACCAATTTATGATGAAAATCAATATGTTATATTCAAACCGATTGAACTTTTAGAGGAAGATGAAATTCCCCAATCAGTAGTGTTTACATTAAATCCTATAGAATTGTCTGCAGTTTTACAAATCAACAGTTCATTCAGGTCAAAAACAGCACATATCATGACACCACAGGCATCAGCATGCCAGGCCATCGGATCATTTACCTTCCAACAGGCTGAAAATGATGATCCTGTTCCTCTTTTAAGTCCAATTGACTTTGCTGCAAGAGCACATATGAAACATTTCATTCCGGATGAATACATGTGCCTGTCAATGCCGTGGAAACTGTTTTTAAAACTTGAGGAACTCAGCAAAAAAAGCGTTCTTCAAACCCATTTGTGGAAGGACTGGTAGAATTACTCATTGGTTAGATTTTTTCTAATCAATATAATTTTATACCAACATCAACAAAAATAAAATACAATGTCACTGAACTTAATTTCTGTTTTTTTAATAGCTATAGCGCTAGCAATGGATGCATTTAGCGTATCACTAACAAAAGGATTTACCCAAAAGAATCTTAAGCAATCACAAATTCTTTATTATGGTCTATTTTTCGGTTTTTTCCAATTCATGATGCCTATACTTGGATATTATTGTGCAAGTACAGTATCAAGCATAATCGCATCATTCGCACCGATAATAGGATTCGTATTGCTTTTGGCAATCGGGTTGAATATGATTCGCGAAAGCTTAACCGGCGATGAGGATGAAATATGCGATGAGTTTTCATTCAAGGAAGTGACATTGCTTGCAATAGCTACAAGCATTGATGCATTTGCAGTGGGAATAACATTTGCACTTTTAAATGAACCCCTTTGGATATCTGCAGGCATAATCGGTGTGGTTGCATTTGCATTCAGCATAGCCGGAATATTCATTGGCCGCAAATTGGGTGACTGGTTAGGCGATAAGTTCCAGATATTGGGCGGTGTAATCTTGATACTGATTGGAATTAAAATATTATTGGGTTTTTAGATACATTACATCATATTTTCATTATATGACCTGAACTGGGCAAGGAAATTTTCAAGTTCCTCATCAATCTGGGTAAGTGATACGGTTGGCTTATAATTAAGCAGGGTATTTAAAGCTATCAGCAATGGAATGGCTTCACCTACATGAACATTGGTGAACTCTAGGTTTTGATATGTAATTTTAAAGTTTCCGTTGACATGCTCATCAATTCTCAGGCCATGAGGAATGAAATTGATTTCATTCTTTTCAATCAGTTCCTCCAGCACTTCAGTACCTTCCAATATGTCCTCAAACTCTACCTTTTCCTTATTTAAAATAGGTTCTATGAAATCAAATTCAATGTCATAGTCATATTTGGAATAGTTGTGCCTGAAATAGTTGTCAACCATCAGGTAGTTAATATACAGTTCATGGTTTTGAATTGAATACTTCTTGTTGTTCAATATGAATTCCATAATTAAAGTTTAGTAAAAAATAGTATAAAAAAATAGCCCTCATGAGCTATTTTCTTCATGTTTTTCATATTTTTTAATTGAAATCTCCTTGAATTTCCTAATGAATAGTTTCGCCCAGATATAACCGATTGTTCCTCCAAGGAAACATCCGAACACTACTCCACCATAAATTCCAGGAAGTCCCCATCCAAAGACAAAGCAGAATAGATATGCGAATACACTTTCAAGGATTAATGATCTAAGCAATGTAATCAGTAGTGAATATGTTCCTTTTCCAACACCCTGAAACATCATTGAAGACATTATACCATGTGGAATGGCCAATACGAACAGGCTCAATACTGATATTGCTGTTGCGATTTCTGATGCAAGGCCTGCACTGGCTTGGGTATATGAAAATACCGTTGCAATCGGTCCTGAGAATACAAACATTATTGCTCCCAAAGCAATGGACACTGCAAATCCTATTTTGATTGAATAGGAATGGGATGTTTGGAGGTTTTTGTAGTTATGCGCTCCATAAGCAACACCTGAAACTGTAAGAACTGCAGTACCGATACCGATAAGTGGAATCATTGCCAATTGAACAATTCTCATAGAAGCGGTATATACTGCCACTGCTGTAGTTCCTGCCGCCAGCACAAGCATTGAATTAATGATTATTGCAAGAGCTGAAAATACTATAGTTTCCAATGTTGAAGGAATTGCAACCTGCAATGTGTCAATCATTATGTGGCCGGAATAGCTGAAGTTTTTAGGCGAAAGGTCAAGGAAAAGGTCCTTTTTAACCCATATCCAGTAGCTCATTACAAGACAGGACAATGTCGCTGATACTACTGTTGCCCATGCTGCACCTGAAATTCCAAGGTTCAATACATAAATAAATATCGGATCAAGAATTATGTTCATTATTGCTGTTACTGCAATAGCTATTGTAGCCCTTCTCATGTCTCCTTCAGACCGGAATATTGCTGAAGCAACACCTGAAAACACAAAGATGAACAGGAATCCGAATATGATATAACTGTAATCCATTGCATATTGGATAGTATGTCCGGCACCCATAAATTGCAATATAGGAACCATAAAGACTTCAATCAATACTGTAAATATTAATGACACGATAATTGACAATACAATAGCGTGCAATCCTGCATTATTTGCCTGGTCAAGCTTTTTAGCTCCGATATTTCTTGCAATCAATGAATTTGCACCTGCACCGATTCCATTTCCAAGTCCAACAAGCACCATGAATAATGGTGTGATGAATCCTACAGCTGCAAGAGCATCAGGACCAAGTCCAGCTACCCATATACTGTCTGCAATATTGTAAAGCATGATTAAAAGCATTGAAAGCATCATCGGCAATGCCAGTTTTACGATTGCCTTTTTAGGGTCTCCTGTAATCATTTCAATATTTTTACTTTTAGACATTTTTCATTCTCCTTCATTTAGCTCCATTGTCTTAACTGCTATTTCCTTCAATACCTTTTGAAGCATTTCCTTTTTTATATATCCATCATCCAAAATTACTGAATTTTCCCAATCCGCAAGCACTTTACCTGCCTTTCCAAGCACATCTTCACCGTCTTTGGTCAATGACAATATGTTCTGCCTTCTGTTGTTTTCGTCAATTTCCCTTTTCACCAAACCATTATCTTCAAGTTTCCGGATTGATCTTGCAACCGCACCCTTGTTTACATTGCATCTTGTTGCTATCATTTCCTGATTTATGTTAGTGTGGTGTGCTATTTCAAAAAGCAAATGAAGCTGTGTCGTATTTATCCCAAATTCCTCCAGATTGCGATTGACATATGTCATATATCCCTTGCCGATCATATACAAAAGCTTACCAACGGGAATTTGGGTTGCATCCATCTGTTTTACTTCTTCAAATGGCATGCTATCATTCTAAAAATGAGGATAATTTTTCATCGAACAGGTCTTTTTTTACCTCTTTGGTAGTTAATGCCAATGTTTTTTGAGGTTTTACTGATGCATATTTTTCCATCTGTTCGAATGTTGAATCAAAACCGCCTGAACCTGCGGTTGCAAAGAATTTGACGTTGGTAAATTTGCCTTCATTCTGTTTGATGTATGAAATCAATGGATTTGCTGCTTTTGATACCCATACCGGAGTTCCAAGATATACCATATCATAGTCTTCAGGATTATACTTCAAGGTTTCCAGGTCAATGATTTTTTCTTGCATCGCATGTTTTCCCCCACGTGCATATCCAAGTTTTCCCTGATAATTGACTTTAGGTATGATTTCTTCAATATCTGAATCTGTTTTGCTTGCAATGCTTTTTGCAAGTTTTTCTGTAATGTTAGTTCTTGAATAATATACTACTAATGATTTCATACTTACTATTAATACTTCATCATATATAAACTGTTGCATAGACAACTATTGCAATTGCAACAATTTAATTTCTTGACTGAAAAATCATATACTCAGATGAAAAAAGAAGACGTTAAAAACCATATAATTAGATTAAACTTTGTTTTGAATCAATGCATTGGTTTTTCCTAACCTCTTTTACACCATCTCATCGGCAATGGCGAATCCGGATTATGCACTTTTAATCATTGAATTAATGCCATATTGCTGTTTGCAGAAAGTTCAATCTCTGAAATAACGTGGAACAGTGGAACGTGGAATATTTTTATGAAATTCAATTGCAATATCCATAATTTCGACAGAAATATCCCCAGTTCTCTCAAATGCTTTGATTACCCGTGTAAGATAGATGTAATAATTTGCATGGTCAACGTCATCAAAACTAGATTCACCCATTTGAAGTGCAATTTCCCTCATAGCCATATCCTGTTTTTTATGCATTTTCTCTTCGGTATCCATCAGGTCTTCCTTTAAATCCACTCTACCATCGATGAATGCATCAGTAGCATATGAAATGGATAATTTGGCGTATTTATACATCTTTTTTATGATATTCAGTATTTTATCGTCACTTATAATCTCATCATTAATGACGAACTTATTTAAATGGCCGCAGTAATCTCCAATTCTTTCATAATTATAGGCCACTTCATTAAAAAGTAAAATTTTAGAGAGCCTTGAGTGATGGTCCAGATTGACTACAGTTTCTACTGATGAACGGATCTTTTCAAACATATTATTTGTTGTGAAATCCAATTCAAGAGCATCATTAGCTTTTTGTTTGTCGTTTTCAAGGATTGCCTCAAAAGACAATTCAATCTGTTTTTGAATGTGTTGGGACATTGATTTTAACATGTTTTGCATTAAAAAATCGGTTGAAATCTTTTTATGGTGGATTTCCGAATCGCAATCCCCATATTCCTCATCATACTTTTCCAAATTAATAACATATACCTTTTTAACAATGTCCTTGTCGACTAATGGTTTAAGTAATTTAGTAACATATCTTCTACTTATTTTCAAATCATCAGCAATTTCATCCTGGTTTGTTGGATTTTGATAAAATATATACTCTAAAATTTCTTCCAATGTTTTATTACTTCTGCCCATTTAAATGACTCCTTAAATAAGGGTATGATTTAATAATGATTATTTTTATATTACTATAAATATTTAAGATTGCCTTATATTAATCATCTATTCCAGGTCTTTTTAAAGTTATCATGAATATTGTTCTTGATCCTATGCTAACTGCCTTGTCCGCAATTCTTTCAAAGTGTCTTGCTAAAAATATGGTGTCAACAAGTGATATACTCTTCTGTTTTTTTCTCTTTAGGGTTTACAAACAATTTTTCAGTTTCGCCGCTTTCGACAAGATTTCCGTTTAAAAAAAATGCAGTGTAA
>ONUN01000036.1 GCA_900320955.1 uncultured Methanobrevibacter sp.
CACCTTAATAATCGTAAATTTATAATATTATTATTTTATTTTTTAAGGTTTATAAAGTTGTTTTTTTTACAAAGTTATAAATAATTATTTTTAAAGATTTATTAACATGAAAAAAGCTATTGTATTTGATAATTCCGGAACATTAATAGAACGCTATAGGGTTATTAAAGATGTTTTTAACGGAGACATATTTACCAACATCAATTCTTTGGAATTGATAGATTCTGCTGATTCTCTGGCATTGGTTGTCCTTCAATTCAACACAAACAAATTGTTAAAATTAGACCCCAATACTTTAATTTCCGATGTTATTCAAGAGTACAACATAGATTTTGATGTCAGCTTTTCTACCAGTCAGGTTTCTAAGGCTGAAATAAAGGCTATTCTTGATAATGAAACCACAACTACCATATCAGATATTACAGATGGCTTTGAAATTCTCGGAGAAAAGATTCCCCACATGGAACTGTGCAACGGATCTGCATTGATTGTCGATATCGATTTGGGTCAGGTTGCATATACAATAACGTCTGCAGGCAAATTTTTCCCTAAAGTTTTTGAAACAATTGAAACTTTAAAGTCACGCGGAATTGAGATATATATCGCTTCAGGTGACAGAAAAGGGGCAATTAACAGATTGGCCAATATGCTCGATATTCCTGAAGATAATGCTTATGGAACTGTTTCAACAAGAGGCAAAGGTGAAGTTGTTTCCATTCTTAAGGATGCCGGTTATAAAGTCATGATGGTTGGTGATGGATTAAATGATTTAATTGCTTTTAATAAATCGGACGTTAGTGTTTTGACTATTGAACAGCAGGAAGAAGTATCTCCTAAAATGTTGGACAAAACTGATTATGTAATTGATGATATTTTTGAAGTCACAAAAATTGATTTTTAATTATTTTTTTTGGAAATTGTTACTTATAACTTATAAGTTATAATAAAAAAATACTTATAACTTATAACTGATAACCAGTAAAAAAATAATAAATTATAAGTTATCAATAACTTCTTTGCTTTTCAGGATGTTATCGAAGTTGTTTAATTCAATGATGGCAGTATCTATTTTTTTAAGTAAGTTCAAGTTCAATGTACCTTCACCTAATGTAATGTGCTGGTCTTTTACTCCATCATTATCATTCAGATGACAATAACTGATATTTTTTAATGAAAGCATTTCTTCAAGGTTTCCGCATGTATTTCCATGACCTGTATCGATTGTTAGACTGCAGCCAGTTGCTTCCTGAATCATTTCGATTTCTTCAACGGTGTTTGCCAGAAACTTGCCACGAACAGGCATATTTTCAACTGAAATCTCAACATTGGTATTGTCGATGATTTCTCCTACACTTTCAATAGCCAGTTCCAATGCCCATTTTCTTAAATGCGGTTCATTTCTACCTATTATACCTGGATGAACTGTTATTGTATTTGCGTTAATGCTTTCTGCATAATGTCCACAGTGAATCATTTGCTTAACACTTTCAGCTCTTATTCCCTGGTTCAAGCTTGCTATATTAATGTCCACTGTTGCAGCATGCATTCTCATATCTAGGCCACAATCCTTAAATTCACAATTGTCTTTTTCAAAAAAAGGGCCTTCTGCTAAAATTTCTATAATTTCAAATCCATGTTTTTTAGCTAAATCGATGATGTCGTTGTTAGGTTCCATAAATAAAGCTAATGTAGTAAAACCTAATTTCATATTTATATATTAGTAGGGATAATATATTAAATGTTTACATATATCAAATTTTGACATATGGTGAATTATGACTGATGAAAATTTCAACGAATCACATAAGAAAGTTTTTAAAAACTTCTCAAATGGAATTATACATAACCTAATCCTATGGATTATTTCAAAAGAATCTATCCATGGTTATGGAATCATGAAGAAGTTAGAGGACTTTTTTAACTTCAACGATTCCAAATGTGATATTAATGTTAATTCCAGTAAAATCTATCCAATCCTATCTAAAATGGAAAAACGTGGATTTATTGTTGGGGAGTGGAATATTAACGAAAATAATAAAAGGGTCAAATATTATTCAATTACTGAAGAGGGACTGGATTTTTTAAAGGATATTCAAACTCATATGAATAATGTTTTAAATAATCCTTCATGGATAGCCTTTTTTAGTGATATGACCGGAATGGAGATTAACAATGAAAAATGCAATAGAAACTAAAGACTTGACTAAGGTTTATAGCAATAACTTCACAGCTGTTAATTCTCTAAACTTGGAAATCCCTAATAAGACAATTTTTGGAATGTTGGGTCCTAATGGAGCCGGTAAGACCACAACTATTAAGATGCTTACCTGCCTGATACAGCCTACTTCAGGCCAGGCCACTGTCGGCGGATTTGATGTTCAAAAAAATCCGGATGAAGTAAGAAATCTGTTGGGAATGGTTCCACAGCAGGTTAGTTTGTACAAGGATTTAACCGTAATGGAAAATTCCCAATTGTGTGCAGATTATTATGGCGTTCCACAGGATGAAAGGGATTCTCGAATTGAAGATTTAATGGAACTTGTTGATATAAAATATGCTAAGGACAAAAGAGTGGGTCAACTTTCAGGGGGTCAAAAACAAAAAGCGTCACTTGTGGCAAGTTTGGTTCACAGGCCTGACATATTGTTTTTGGATGAACCTACAATCGGTCTTGATCCGACTACAAAACGTATATTGTGGGATTTAATCCGTGAGCTTAATGATAGTGGACATACAATTATTTTATGTTCACATGACATGCATGAAGTTGATATGCTTTGTGATAATGTGGGTATTATCAATACGGGTAATTTGGTTGCTTATGATACTCCACAGGGTCTTAAGGATTCTCTTTTGGAAAGCAATAAGCAGGAAATGGCTGAAGCCTTAAGTAAAATTTCTGATGAAAATGATGTTTCAGCTCAAGAGGACATTGACAATCTCAGCTTAAGAAAGATGTCAATTCTTTTGAAAAATCAGGATGATGAAATCATAGAATCAATAAAACAATCCGATGACGTTAAAAAAATTGAAATAGCTCATAACGGCCGTCTTAATTTAAAAATCGATAGTTTCGATGATATGGCCGTTCAAAATGTATTGGATACTATAAGTTTCTCGGGCGGAGTCATCAAATCCGTCAGCACTGAAGAGCCTTCATTGGAAGATGTTTTTATTAAAGCAACATCGGAGGTGAATGAAGATGATAGAGCCTAAAAAATTTTGGTGGATGATTAAAAAGGAATTGATTTCACTCAAAAGGCACCCTGCAAGGTTGGTTTCTATTCTTGCATTTCCGATTATCATGATTTTACTTTTTGGTTATGGAATGGGTGGAGAAATGACTGACTTACCTATTGTTGTTGTTTCTCAAAGCGAAGGTAACCTGACAGATTTAACTCTTGATACCATAAAAAACACCGAAACATATCATGTTGTCGAGGTTATAGATGATTTGGACGAGGGCAAACAGCGGGTTGAATCGGGCGAAGTAAAGGCCGCAATAATTCTTCCATCGGACTATGACGATGACGATTCGAATAATCAGAAGGGTGTAACGCTTTATCTTGATTCATCCGATCAGATGGCTTCCCAAATTTTAGAATCATCAACTCAGGGAATATTTTATAGATTGTCAAATATGGTAGCTTCCCAAACCAGCGTTTCAACTCAGAACGCTAATATCACTCCTTCTATTGCTCACTCTCTAGACAATTTCAAGGATGACATTAGCCTACATATTAACAAAATATATGGAAACATCAAATATATTGACTTCTTAGTTCCGGCTATTTTAGGAATGACTATCATGATGAGCTGTATGATGGGTATGGGTGCTACAATTGCCGGTGAAAGAGAGACAGGTGAACTCGCCAGATTATTCATGACTCCTACTTCTGTTTCTACTGTTATTGGAGGAAAAATTGCTGCAAAACTTTTAATCGAATTAGTCAGAGCACTGATACTGATTTTTATGGCGGTATTGCTCTTTAATGTTAGTATTAAAGGTGGATTCCTACAGACTTTCATTGTACTGGTTATTGGTGCGCTGTGTTTTGTCGGATTTGGTATTATGCTTTCCGCCAGAACCTCCACTCAGGAAGATTATGCCCAAATTTCACTTCCTTTCTCAATGCCTATGATGTTTGTTTCAGGAGTGTTTTATCCTATAGAAACAATGCCTTGGATATTGCAGAAGTTGGCTTATGTTTTCCCATTGACATATTTGAACGATGCAATGAGGGGAATAATGCTTAAAGGGCAAACTTTAGGAGACGTTTGGTTAGATTTAGTTGTTTTATTAGGTTTTACAGTTTTATTCTTTATAATTGGTGTAAAACGATTTAATAGGGATGTATAGGGGGTTTTAAAGTGTATAAAAAATTGTTAATAGGATTAATCATTTGTATATTATGTTTGTCTCCAATTGCTGCTGAAAATTGGAATTCTTTTGCTGGAGATGTTAGTCACTCAGCTTACAGGGATGGAAATTCTGACTTTGTAACCAATCTCTGGACTTTTAATATGGCATCTCCTATCCATTCCTCTCCGGCTATTTATAACGATTACATTTATGTTGTTTCAGATGAAGGAATTTTAAAAGCTATTGATATGGAAAAAGGTCAGGAAGAATGGAAACTTGATTTAAAGTCAAAGACTAATTCCTCCCCTATTGTTCATTCTAATAGGTTATATATTGGCTGTGAAGATGGTATCAAAGCCGTTAATATTAACACCCATAAAGTTACATGGGAATATGACTGCAATAATGTCGAGTCAACACCATTTTTCTATGAGGATGTTGTTTACTTTGGATGTAACGACGGACATTTATATGGCCTGGACAAAGACAACGGTAAAGTTGTTTTAAATAAAAAATTGGATGGAAAAATCAAAACATCTCCAATAGTTGTCAACGATTCCATTTATGTCGGTTCAACTAATGGTAAATTGTATAGTATAGGAACAGATAAACAAAACAATTGGGATTATACAACCGGTGATGAAATTTTATCTTCACCTAGTTATGTTAACGAAACAATAATTTTTGGTTCCACTGATGGAAATCTATACTGTTTGAACGAATCCGATGGAGCTTTGAACTGGAAGGTTAATTTAAACAATAAGATTATATCTTCACTAACCATTGATGAAAAGGATAACAGCGTGTTTGTTGGTTCTGATGAGGGAAATCTAACTTGTCTTGATACTCGTGATGGAATCATCAAATGGAGTCATCATACAGGAGATAAGATTCAGTCAACCCCAGCATTAAAGAAAAATTTAATTGCATTCGGATGTAATAACGGTAATTTTTATGTATTGAATAAATACACAGGTTTGGAGGAGTTCACTTATAATCCTGGAACATTTTTATTCAATTCTAAAATTACATCTTCACCTGTAATTAACGGAAACAGTTTATTCTTCGGTGATGAGAGCGGCAATTTGTATTCCTTAAATATTGATAAATATGAAGTTCCGGGATCCATGCAGTTATACTATTCAATTGGTGTTCTGATTGTTGTATTAGTTATTGCTATTGTAGTTGTTAGAAAAGTGAAAAAATGATTTAAATTTTTAGAGGATATTAAATGAAGAATATAGACGCCCTTAAAAAAGAAGATATGAATCTTGCTGATAAAATTTATATTTTTGATACAACATTAAGGGACGGTGAGCAAACTCCCGGCGTTGCCCTTACTGTTGATGAAAAAATTCAGATAGCCCAGAAACTCAATAATTTGGGTGTGGACAAAATTGAAGTGGGATTTCCTGCTTCTTCTAATGGCGAAATTGAATCTGCAAAAAAAATTAATTCTCTCAATTTAGATTCAACTTTGGTTGGTTTGGCACGTTCACTTGAAAGGGATATTGATGCTGTCATTGACTCAGATTTGAGTTATGTCCACACTTTTATTGGTACTTCCCCTCTGCATCGTGACTATAAGCTTAAGATGTCTAGACAGACAGTAATCGAAACTGCTGTCAATGCAGTTGAATATGCCAAAGACCATGGTTTAACTGTTGAATTTTCAGCAGAGGATGCAACAAGAACAGAAAGGGATTTCTTATTTGATGTGTTCACTTCTGTTGTAGATGCTGGCGCTGATTTTTTGGATGTTCCAGATACTGTTGGGGTTTTGACTCCAGTCTTTACCCGGGAGTTAATAACTGATATTAGGAATAATTTTTCAACACCTATCAGTGTTCATTTCCACAATGATTTCGGTCTTGCAACCGCAAATTCTTTAACAGCTATAGAATGCGGTGCAAATCAGGCTCATGTTACCGTCAATGGTTTGGGTGAAAGAACTGGTAATTGTTCCCTGGAAGAATTGGTCATTACCCTTAAAGTAGCATATGGTATAGATTTGGGTTTGGACACTACCAGATTATATAGCTTATCCCATTTGGTCGGTCGTTTCACTGGTGTTAAAATGCCAGTCAATAAGCCAATTGTTGGAGACAACGCATTTGCTCATGAATCAGGCATTCACGTTCATGGAATTTTAAACAATGCCAATACTTATGAGCCTATGTCTCCTGAACTTGTAGGTCATTCAAGACGCATAGTTTTAGGAAAACATACTGGAGCTAATGCTTTAAGGTCTAAATTAAAGCAATACCATATTGATTTAAATGAAGACCAGTTTTGTAAGGTTTTTGATGAAATAAAATCTTTGGGAGATAGCGGTAAATGTGTTACTGATGATGATTTGATTGCGATTGCTACCATCGAACTCGGTTCAGCTCGTGAAACTCCAATCATTATTAAGGGTTTAAGTTTATCTTCCGGAGCAAATGTTTCGCCTACAGCTACAGTTAAACTTGAAATTGATGGTGTAGAGAAAGAAACCGCAAGCACTGGTGTTGGTCCTGTTGATGCTGCTTTAAATGCTATCAGAAATTTAATTCAGGATTCAATTGATGTTGAACTTGAAGAGTATAATCTGGAAGCTATTACTGGTGGTACAGATGCATTGGCTGAAGTTTTCGTTATAAGTTCAGATTCTCATGGAAACAAATCTACCGGAAGGTCAACAAATCAGGATATAGTGATGGCCAGTATATTGGCGGTTCTCGATTCCATAAACAAATTGTTATTAATTCAAAGATCTTAATAAAAACAATTTTTTTTAAAAATTAATAAATATTCATTTAAATTTTTTTTATTTTTTTACATTTTATAAATCTTTTAATTATCTGTATCTTTTTTAATTATATTTAATTTTAATTTATAGTTGTTTAATTCAATGTTTTTATTTCTATGTAAAATTTTATATACATTAATCACTAATATTTAATATGGTGAGTTTAATATGGAAAATAATACAATTTTTGTTGGTAGTAAACCTGTAATGAATTATGTTTTAGCGGTGGTTACACAGTTCAATGAAGGTTCTAACAGCGTAACTTTACGAGCTAGAGGTAAAGCTATTAGCCGTGCTGTCGATGCCGCTGAAATTGTTCGTAACAGATTCGTGCCTGAATCTGATGTTACAGATATTCAAATTTCTACTGAAGAAATAGAAAACTACAACCATGAAAAAACTAATGTTTCTATTATTGAAATTTTAATTGAAAAGAGTGATTAATCTCTTTTTAATCAAATTTCTTTAGCACATTTTTTTCAAATAAATATTTTGAAAGATAAATATTTGATGTTCCTTTTCCATGAGCCTCTACACAATTTTTTTTAATTGCCTTTAGAACACTATCAATATCTTTTTCACAATCTATCAAACTATAGCAATCGCCGACAAATTTAAAATAATGCGCATCACTTGCGCCTAATCCTGGAATATTTTCTTTGATTGATAAATTCTTTGCTTTATTGTTACAGTATCCTGCAATGAATCTGGCATTTTTTGTTTCGATTGCATCAATTTTCAAATCTTTATAGTCGGTTTTATGCAGAAGGCCATGCCTATAAAAACAGTATGGATGAGGTATTATTGCAAGACCACCTAAATCATGAACTTTGTCTATTGTTTCTTGAGGACTTAAATCTCTAGGTATATTTTCCTCACACCCAAATCCAAGAATATGGCCCATACTTGAAGAAATTTCTATAGATGGAATTGCTAATATATCAGTGTTTCTTGTTTTTCTTAAAACTTCACTAGTTCCATCCACGGTATTGTGATCGCTTATTGCAATTATGTCGATATTTTCATTTTTTGCAGTTTTTAAAATATCATCGATTTTTGAATGTGAATCCGGTGAATATTCGCTGTGAATGTGGGAGTCCATTTTAAGCATGTTATCTATCCTAATATGGTTTTAATTAATCCAATTGTACCTGTCATCATTACGTCTCCGCCTGGAGCTGCATGATGCCAATCTAGATTTGTCTTTTCTATAAGTTCTCTTTTTGGTCCGCTTACAATTACCTTTTCGATTTTTGATATCGGGTTTAGAACATGTGCTCCATGCCCATGGTCATCATATACCTCTTTATTTGTTATCTCACCTGATGCTAATCTTTTGATGTATCTTTCCAGGGATTCTCCAGTCAGGCTTGATGTGTGATGTTCAAAGACACCCTGGATTTTTCCATCTTCTATAGAAGCTGCTGTAGTATGTCCGTTTCCAATATCTATTACAATAAAACTGTTTAAATTCTTAGCTATTTCATCGTAACACATTCCGGCTATTGATGCGAATTTTGTATCCATAAGTAAAGGAATTTCATCTATTCCTTCATTTTTTATTATTCTTCTTACAGCCTGCATTCTTGTATAATATTCAGGAAGATTATCAGTAAAACCAAATTCAAGAGGTGAAATAGGCTTTGAGATTTTTTCCCTTATTTTTTCAAATCTGAAATCCCTGTCACCCATGTTTTCATTGTATCCATGGTCCTGTACTGCAATTGCAATTTTATCAAAGTCAAATTCCAAATCATAGCCTAATAGAAAATCGGCTAACTTTGTAATATTGATATCGCCCATGGTTATTTTTGTATAGTCCTTATAATCTTTATTGTCATCAGCTATTTCAATTCCAAATGATTTTACTTGATTTAAATCATCACGTATTGTTTTAGCACATTTGGATTCCATTACTACTTTGTATCCTTTTTCCATGTGTTCCAATATGCTTTTTTTGATTTTTCCTCCACCCATTATTTCTCCTTTAAAATAGATGTCATTTTCGATTTCTCGTATTTGCTGGGATATATAAAGGTGTGGAGAAGGCAATACAAGTTTTATGGAATTTTCCAGTTCTTTTTGTGTATCGTAAATCATTATGTCCTGTGTTCCGGTTCCAACATCAATAGCTAAAATTCTCATATTTTTAAGATTGTTTTTTATATTATTAATATTTAAATGTACATTTTTGTACAACAAAGATTTAAATAGTACATTATACTACTAATTATTATGGAACATTATAAAATTACTTTATCATCTGACGATGTGCCAACACAATGGTACAATATTAATGCTGACTTGCCTGTTGAACTTCCTATGCCTAAAAACAGTGAAGGAAAAGACCAGATTGCTTCACTTCAAAAAGCTTTTACAAAAGCCGGATTGGAGCAGGAATTTTCCCAAGAAAGATATATTAAAATCCCTAGTGAAGTCAGGGAATTGTATATGAAAATGGGACGTCCTTCACCTTTATTTAGAGCTACTAATCTAGAAGAGTATCTGAATACTCCTGCTAAGATTTATTACAAGCGGGAAGATACTTCGCCTACGGGTTCTCATAAGTTAAACTCCGCTATTCCTCAAGCATATTTTGCTAAAAAGGAAGGTGTTGAAAGATTAACTACTGAAACCGGTGCAGGCCAATGGGGTACTGCATTATCTCTTGCATGTAACTTATTGGATTTGGATTGTACAGTTTACATGGTTAGAGTTTCTTTTGACCAAAAGCCAGATAGGAAAAATATCATGAACATTTACAATGGTGATGTTTATGCTTCCCCTAGTGAAAATACTGAAGTCGGACGTCAAATCCTTGCTGAAAATCCTGACCATCCAGGTTCATTAGGTGTTGCTATATCCGAAGCTATGGAAGAGGCTTTGGCTTACGATGAAGTTAAATACACTTTAGGAAGTGTTTTAAATCAGGTAATGCTACACCAAACTGTCATCGGTCAGGAATTAAAAACCCAATTGGAAATTGCTGAAGAGGAACCTGATGTCATGATTGCATGTGCCGGTGGAGGCAGTAACTTTGCAGGATCTTTATTCCCATTCATCAAGGACAAGATTGATGGAAATTCCGATACCCAATTTATTGCTGTTGAACCTAGTGCATGTCCTACTTTGACTCAAGGTAGCTATGAATACGACTTCGGAGATGTCAACGGTTTTACTCCTATGCTTAAAATGTTTACTTTAGGCCATGATTTCGTTGCCCCATCAGTTCACGCTGGTGGATTAAGATATCACGGTATGTCACCTCAAGTTTCCCTTTTAACTAAGGAAGGTTATATTGAACCTAGGTCTGCTCATCAAAGGGAAGTATTTGAAGCAGGAATTACCTTTGCTCGTAATGAAGGTGTATTGCCAGCTCCTGAAACTACTCATGCCATTAAAGTTGCTATTGATGAAGCTATTAAATGTAAAGAAACTGGTGAAGAAAAAACTATTGTTTTAAACTTCTCCGGACATGGTATGTTAGATTTAAAAGGTTATGCTAGTTACTTTGAAGGAAATATGCTTGATGCTAAATAATCCTTCTTTATTTTTTTTCTTTTTTAATTAGTTATAAGTTATAACTTTACACTTGAAATTATTCTTAAATTCTTTTGTTTTTTTTGTGTAGCTATTAATTTTTTTCATTTTGATTTTAATATCAAATTAATATTTTTTTAATTCATTTCAGGTTTAGATATTTTTTTTTATTTCCTGTTCCACTATATTTTTTATTTTATTTTTTTAATAGTTATAACTTATAACTTATTACTTATCTCTAATAACTTCCAAGTGTTAACAAATAACTGAAAACTTATTTGTGAAAACAAATACTTTATAAGATAGAAGTTATAAAATATAACTTATTTGTTAAAAGTTAGTTATGATA
>ONUN01000220.1 GCA_900320955.1 uncultured Methanobrevibacter sp.
AACAATTACTCTGAAATTAACTTTTCTACCAGATTTATGCATCCTTTGAACTAAGTTAACATCCATTACTTCTTCTTCTAAATCTGGAATTAAGGCATCGACTATTTCTAATTCCATGATTGGAAGACCTTTTTCAAAAATTTCATCGATATCAGTAATGGTACCGTCTTTAACTAATCTGCCCATTTTAGTTTTAGGTTCCCATTCATCAATATTAAAACTCATAGTTATTCCTCTGCCTCATCAATATTCTTAATAGTTTCATCAAAGTTTTCTGGTAAATCTACAGGGTTGAGACCTCTTTCGAAATACTTTGAGAATTTTTTATTAACTTCATCATCATCTAAAGATTCAGCGTAATTAGCAACATGTTCTCCTCTGATACGTTCATCTTCTGGGAAAATGAAATCTCCGTGAGGAACATCTAAACCAGCATCAACTGCACCTTTAAGAGCAGCGAATACTTTAGATCCTTTAATTGGTGATTTTAAACCAATGTCTAAAATTGCACTTTCTACACCATTTGCTAATGCTCTTTTAGCACAAAGATATGCGGTTAAGTAGAAAGATGAAAGATTACCTGTGCTTCCTAAATATCCATATTTAGCTAATTGTTTACTTACAGCAGAAGCGACAGTAATATCTCCTTCAGGAGCATAATTAATTACTTGAACAGTTGCATGAGAATTGGAAACTCTAACAACTAAACGAGATTTGTCATAGTCGACTAATTTTAATCTAGCTGCATAATCAGTTTTTCCTTCTCTTCTTCTTCTGAATGCTACTTTATAATTAGTTCCTTGTGCCATGCTTATTCCTCTCCTTTAATTAAATCATGGTCACGGGCGTAGTTTCTCATGTAAGATTTACTTCTAAATGCGCCACCCTTAGCCATTTTATATAATTTACGATAGGTAGTAGCATCAATTACTTCTTCATCACGCATTTCTTTAAGATCTTTTCTTAAAGCTCTGATAGTAGTCATCCAAGCTCTTTTCTTAGGAGTACGTGCTTTTTTAGCCCCTTTTACGCTACCTCTACCTTTTCTTTTACCTTTTGCTTTTTGTTCTTTAATTTTTTTAGATCTGTAGCTACTAATACCTTTTTGAGGTTTTGCTTTAATAGCTCCATCATTAATTAACTGCTTTACTCCTTCTCTAGTAATTGCCATAGATACTTCTTCTAATCTTTCTGGATCAATCCATACACGATTAAGACCTACTTTGAGTATACTAGCAGCTAATCTTTTTTGAGTTGTAAGATTCATGTATATAATCCTCCATTTAGATAAATAATCTAAATTCCCATTTATTTTAA
The DNA here is from genome assembly GCA_900320955.1 of uncultured Methanobrevibacter sp. Classification (GTDB taxonomy): domain Archaea; phylum Methanobacteriota; class Methanobacteria; order Methanobacteriales; family Methanobacteriaceae; genus Methanocatella. Next base: position 1,318 of record ONUN01000220.1, read on the forward strand.
CTAGTCAAATCAATTCAAATTAAAGCCCCGGAATTGATTCGACTTATAAATATGATTTATTTGTTTAAAACTTTAATTCCGAGTTCTGATGCTTTTTCTAACATCAAATCTTTTTTCCTTTTACCGATAGAAGCACTTATTCTTGCAGCATCTGATGCTGGATCTAAGTCTTCTAATTCTTGCATATTGTGAACAAGAACATCATTATATCCTGAAGGGTGTAAGTCCCTTACTGCTCTAGGGGTTCTGTAACCAATAGCTGGCATGTCAGGTTTACCTGCTTCATATCTTCTCATTTTACTGGTTTTACCTCTAGGGCGTCTCCATTTGATTTCTTTGCTAGTTAAGTATATTCCGTCTTGGAATACTCTAGGATCTCTTCCTTTAATTTTAGTTGCTTGTTCTAAGTTAGCCATAGTTTGACCAACATGTTCCTTATTAATACCAGTGATTGTTACCTCATCACCTTTAACTGATACTTCAGCAGAACCTACAATTTTTGCGGTTCTTGGGTGTCTTTCCCCGAGGAAGTTGTCGATTACCACGGTATCATTTTGAACTTTCACAGTCATTGGAAAGTGAGCAAATACAATTTTCATGTGATATTCAAAACCGTCAGTAACACCGATAATCATATTGTTGATGTGTGCTCTGGTGGTTCCGATCATTGCTTTATCTTTCTTTTTTGGGAATGCTGTTTCTAAAACAACAACATCATCTTCTTCCTTAATACTTACATTAGGATAAGTAAATTTTCTGGAGTCTTCTCCATTAGGTCCTTTTACAGA
>ONUN01000066.1 GCA_900320955.1 uncultured Methanobrevibacter sp.
TATTAGAAACAGTCAACTTCCACATGACCAAATCATTGAAATTAGCCTGAGACACATTAACCTGCTTAACAATAGCCAAATCAGAAGCTGGAGAAACTTCAATTATTTCTGAATCATTATTATTGCTCAAATCATAGTCAAACTCACGTGCAGTAACAGAAACATTATTTTCGATAGCACCAGTCTTATTAACCACAGTAATAATATCCAATTGAATATCTTCATCAGGATTTAATTTGTTTATTGTCCAAATACCAGTTTTATGGTTAAATTTACCACCACCATTATCAGCAACCCAAATCAAAGATTTAGGAAGAACATCAGTCACCACAATATCATGAGCGACATCAGGACCATTATTTCTAACAACAATACCCCAAGTCACACAGTCCCTATAGTTCGGATTACTTTCATTTACAGTTTTTACAACTTCCAAATCACTAGCCGGATTGATTAATACAGATGCATTAGCACGATTATTTGACAAATCATAATCAAACTCATTTCCAGTAACATTAGCAATATTAACAAAACGACCAGTATTTTCAACTTTACAGATTATCTTCAAAATAACCTTCTCACCAACAGCAAGCCTGCCAATGTTAATAACCCCATTGGAATAAGTACCTTTATCCAAAATAGAATCAACATAAACAAAGCCATCAGGCAAGATATCAGTCACCACAACACCAGTTGCAACATCAGGACCATTATTAGAAACAGTCAACTTCCACATGACCAAATCATTGAAATTAGCCGTCAAATCATAATCAACTTCCTGAGCGGAAACTGAAACATTGTTTGCAATTACTCCTGTAGCATTTACACGACAAATGATTTTTAATCTGGATTCCTGATTAACCTTAAGAGTACCAACATTCCATATTCCGGTGACATGGTCATAATTTCCATCATTACTAATCCAAATCAAAGATTTAGGAAGAATATCTTTTACCACTACACCATGTGCAGTATCCGGACCATTATTTCTAACGACAACTGTCCATTCCACCAAATCATTATAATTTGGAAGTGAATTGTTAACCATCTTTTTAACTTCTAAATCAGATGTTGGAGGTACAGTAACACTTGATTGATCATGATTGTTGGTTAAATTAATGTCAAACTCTTTAGAAGTCACATTAGCTTTATTAACAATCTCACCAGTTTTATTAATTATAGCAAAAATATTAATAATCCTCTGTTCACCCACATCCAATTCGCCAATATTCAATATACCGGTTGCAGGATTATATTTTCCACCACTATCATCACGAATATAAATCAAACCTTCAGGCAAAATATCAGTTACTACAACACCAGTTGCCTTATTCGGACCTGCATTTGTAATGTTTAATGTCCAGACAACTACATCTTCAAAGTTATAATTCTCTGAATCAGAAGATTTCTTTATTTTGCTGTCTATTTTAGGAGAAACTGTGAAAGTTGTCCTGTTAGTTATTGCTTTATAATAGGTATCTTCAAAGTGTTTTGCAGTTACATAGTATTTTCCAGGTTGCAAATTGTTTAATTCATCTGAAACTTCACCTAAATAATTGGAATTTAATGTTTTATTGTAAACAACAGTTCCATCATCTTTTTCTACGGTCAATTCTATTTCCATATTATATTCACGGTCATCCTGATATAATCTTCCGTCATTAGTAGCGCCACTAATCGGATTTTCATTATCAATTTTGATTTTAGAATAGCTTGCAGCATTGTAGATTGCATTTGAAACGGCTAAATTATTATATTTTGCAATGTTATTTCCACCATGAATGATAGATTTAATTTCTTCGCTATCACCATAATAAATATCTTTAGCAAAAATAGGCAATGCATAAACCCATGCCTGGTTTTGGTACATTGTATTATTGACAAATATTGATTTTTGACTGAATTTATCCAAGTAAACTGCACTACCATTCCTTGCAGTATTATAATAAAACTCATTATTTTCAATGTTTGTGTTAGTACTGTTTACATAGATTGCACCACCTAAACCTTCATCGTATCTATTTTTGTCAGGAATTGCACTATTATTTCTAAATGAAGAATTAACAATGAATGTGTTTTTTCCTTTTGTAAATACTGCACCACCATCAATTTCAGCAACATTACCATTTAAAAATGAATTTTTTAATGTGACAGTGGTAGCCTCCATATTCAATGCACCACCATATCTGGTTGCATAATTATCATTGAATTTACAATTGTCCAATTCAATATTGAATCCACATAACTGAACTGCACCCCCTAACGGAGCCTCATTTTCAATGAATGTACAATCATTGATTTTTAAATCCATTGAAGGGTACAAACCTAAACCTGTAGATAAAGCTCCACCATACTCTGCAGCTTTGTTAGATATAAAAATACAATCATTTAATTTTCCGGATGCATGATATGTTAACGCTCCACCTTCATCAGCTGAATTATTAATAAATCTACATCCCCTATATTCTACACCATTACGAATACATCCTGCACCACCATGAGTATGACCCCCTTTAGAAGATACATAATTATTGGTGAAATTACAATTTGAAACAAGCCCTTTGCAATTTGGCTCATCCATACCTATTTGAATAGCACCCCCATAACAATCACTGCCAGCAGTGCCAATAACTCGATTAGCCGTAAATGAACAACTGATTATTTTTGTATTCTTACCGAATAATCCTAAAGCACCCCCAGCTATATTTGCAGTATTTGAATTAAATTTACAATTTTTAACAACAGTATTTACTGCAAACGATGAATTATACCTACTGCCTATACCTGCTCCTCCTGTAGAAGCATGATTATTTTGAAAAATACAATTATCTATAACAACATTATTTCCATCTATAAATATTCCGCCACCTCTATTATTATTACCGTTAATGAATTTTAGATTGCTGATAACAGTACCTGCAGCTGAACTTTTAATTGAAAAAATCCCCACGGAATTTTTTCCGTTGAGAGTAGCTGAAGATGACGATGTTATCTCCAATTTCTTATTTACATTAATACCATCATTCTTATTTTTAGATACAAAAGAACCTTTTAAAATTATTTTATCGCCAGCACTTGCCTGATCAATCACTCCTTGAATATCACTAAAGCTACCGCCATTCAATGTATGAATTTTGGCAGTTAAAATTTCATTTTTTTGATTATTGTCCAAACCTAACAGTTCATTTTGAGAATTTTCTAGCGTATCTTCAACATCTAATCCAATTTCCATTTCACTACTATTTTCATTTAATTCAACAGCATATGAATTGTCCATATTTAATCCAAACGCTGCAAATATTAAACAAGCAAATAGCATCGAAATTAAGAAATTTTTGCTAATTGCTATCTTTTGAGTTTTTTTCAACATCTTATCACCTAAGCGAGGACGATGACAAACACTATTAATTAACAAAAGCTATTAATTAGCAATTAAACTTTTTACCTTAATTAAAATCCTAAAAAGAATATCCCATCGTTATAAAATTTAAAATCGATCCCAAAATCATTAGAAAAAAACTATTCATTAGCATTCTAACACAAATATTTTTTTATAAATATTTGCCCAAAGTTTAGAATCATAATAATTTTACAAAGTAAAATAAACTTTTTTAAAATCTTGCTAAATTTACCTTAAAATAAAAGATAACCTCCTTTAAATCCTCAAAATCATTATTCAACTTTAATCTATTTAAATTTTTTCTAAAAAACAATGTCAATTTCTTATTTTAAAAAAATATCACATTTAAAAATAAAAAGCACAACACGAAATAAAAAAAATATTTTAGCAATGAAAGAGATATAAAAACATAATAAAAGTTAAGGTAAGAGACATGAAGAAAAAAATTGCAATATTAATAATGGCGTTGCTATTAATTGCACCAGTTATACAAGATGTAACTGCAACTAAAACTGTTTTTATTACAACAGACAACATAGTTGACCATGATTTTGATGTAAGATTAATAACAGCCATTAAAAACTATGTACAAGAACTTAGTGGTGGTGAACTTCAAGTTGTAATTGATAATCAAGCCCCAGCCGCAGGAGAGGGCTATCGATCGATTGCAGTGACAAGTGATGTGAGCATAGATTTAGCGGCATCAGATGCAGGAAATTATATACAATTAGCAAATTATAGTGCAAATTCCAATAAACAAATTGTATTTGTTAATATTGGAGATTATGACTTAGACAACAATTCAAACTACCTAAGAAGAGCATGGGATGACAATTATTCAAACGAAAGTATTGCAGGAGTGCACGACCCTGGAAGACTTCTCAGAAATTCAGGAATATTCTATGTTCAACCGGCAAAAGAATACCCAGACAAATACAAAAACGGTGTTTTAAACTATTATGACGACGCAATGGCTAAACAAATTTCTCAAGAAATTGTTGATATTATAAATACTCACGATAATGATACAAAAGTATTTAGCAATGATTTGGTTGTTAAAAATAAGATTAGTCCTGCGGGAATGGCTAATGCAAGTAAAGAGTTATTGCATAGTAATGATAAAAAGTTTAATGGAACTTTTGGAGCATATACTGCCCCACAATTATTATACCAAACCAGTTCATACTTAAACGGTAATGGATTGGACATTCCAAAAACTTTCAAAGAACCGGCAAATCCGATGGGCGTTTCATTATTTACAAAAGGTTCATACACAATTTCCGATTATTTCAAAATGGGTGGAATAGTTAGAAGTTACATGGACGAACATGGCCAGGCCCCAGACTCAATTGAGTATAAAGGTGCACAAATAAGTTATTATGATTTATTATATAACTTTGCAAAAATAACTCAAAATCATACTGATAGTGAACATATGGGCTTTGAACATGAATATAAGTTTGAAAAAGTAAACAGTTCATTCCTATTGGATGTATTCCCATTCATATTAGTATTATTCGTATTATTCCTTGCATATTTAGTCTATAAAAGAATAAGAAGATAATTTTTAATATCATGAAAAACAAACTAAAATTTTAAAATAATTAGAGGGGAAAAATTATGAAAAGATATATAGCAGAATTACTAGGAACAATGGTTCTTGTATTATTTGGATGTGGAAGTGCTGCAGTAGCAGGTCCAATTTTAGGAAATCTTGGTATTGCAATGGCATTTGGTCTATCAATTGTAGCAATGGCATATGTAATCGGAGATATATCCGGATGCCACATCAATCCAGCCGTTTCAATAGGTATGTGGATAGATGGAAGAATGGAAGCAAAAGACTTAATAATGTATATTGTATTCCAATGTATTGGTGCAATTATTGGTATTGCAATTCTTGCAGCCATTATCAACTCATCAGCATACCTTGGAGGATACGCTACAACTGGATTAGGTCAAAACGGATTTGGAACTGCATCAGCTGTTGGTCTTAATGTTGTAGGTGCAATTATAGTAGAAATTATCTTAACTTTTGTCTTTGTATTCACCGTTCTTGGTGTTACAAAAAAAGCGGAAAATGCTACCATTGCAGGTATTGTAATAGGTTTAACATTAGCATTTGTACATATTATGGGAATTCCATTAACTGGAACTTCAGTAAACCCTGCACGTAGTTTAGCTCCCGCATTATTCATAGGCGGCCAAGCTCTCCAACAAGTATGGGTATTTATTTTAGCTCCTATAGTTGGTGCAGTAATTGCAGGATTACTATACAAAGGTTTAATTTCAGAGGATGCTTAATCCTCTAACTTTTTTTTATTTTAAATTTTCATGCTTCCAGCATATGTATGGCCCTTAATTTCTTCAAAATCATTTTTTATTTTAAAATCAAATGTTTTTTCATTTGCGACATACATATGAGCCAAAGCTATTCCTACATCAATAGGATTCCATTTTTTAAGAATTTGACGTTTCAATATATTCTGTTTGATTTGATATACGTCAAAGCCTTCGTCAGTATGTTTAAAGTACCAAGGTTGTGAATTTATAGCTGATGGTGCTAATTGTGCAGGCTTTAACCTTTCATCAGAATTGTCACTGATTTCGGATAATTTTTTTCTTTTAAAAGAAGTGATTTCTCTTGTTTTGTTACTGGATTTCCCAAATGCAATTGTAATGATGAAATTCGGATCTTTCTTTTTAACTGAGGCCATTCCAACCCAACAACTACCAATATCAATACTCTGTAAAAAAAGGGAAACCTGCTGAAAAACAAATCCAATGTTTTCAAGATAATTTTCTTTTTTCTCAGAATATAATGCCAAATAATATGGTGCACTCCAAGGGGTTTTAATGCGAACATCATCTTTTTTAAGAATTTCATAACGGTAATCAATTTCTTCATTTAATGGTTTGACATTGGATATGAACTCATGGATAGGTTCCATATCAATTGCATCATCATCATACTTGCGACAAGATTTCCTGAGATATATTTGATTTACTAAATTCATCGAAAATCACCTTTTTATAGATTTTTTGAACCATAACAACTTAGAAATTGATAATTTTTACTTCACGGCCAGTATACTCTAATGAGCATAGGATTACCGGACCATATTCTTCGTCCTGAAGGTTCAAGCCATTATAGTTTTTTAATTTTTTAACCTGATTTCGTTGAAAAAATGTTTTATTAATAATTTTTCATTGCCATTTATTAATAATTTGGGCAACATTGCTATTTAAATTTCATCAGAATTCATCTGAAAAGTAATATTTCTTTGTCAATTAATCCCCGACTTAAAGAAGTCAAGGCATTCTTGCACCCTTAAGAAAAATAATGCAATATAAAATTTAAATAATATTTAATTGATACATTATATATAAGGTGAATTTATGAAAATTGTTATTGCAATTGGAGGATCAATATTACTTAAAGAATATGATTGTAAAAAATTCCAAGAATATAGTGCTATCTTAAAAGATTTATCTAAAGAACATGAATTATTCGTTGTTGTAGGTGGTGGAAAGCCTGCAAGAGAATATATTGGAGTAGTTCGTGATTTAGGTGCCGGTGAAGCGCAATGTGATGATATTGGAATAGAAGTTACAAGAATTAACGCCAAGTTATTATTATCTGCACTTGGAGATGCGGCATATCAAAGAGTTCCTCACAACTTCCAGGAAGCTTTGGAATTCTCAGCAAGTGGAAAAATTATTGTTATGGGAGGAACTGAACCTGCACACAGTACAGATGCAGTATCTGCAATTCTAGCAGAATATATTAATGCAGACAAATTAATTAATCTTACTTCAGTCGATGGAATGTATACCAAAGACCCTAATAAATTTGATGATGCAGAACTTGTTCCTGAAATTTCAGCAACTGATTTGCTTGAATTTTTAAGTGGTAAGGATGTTAAAGCAGGAACTTACGAATTCTTTGACACCACAGCCGTTCAAATGATTAAACGTTCTAATTTGGAAACTGTTATTACCAATGGTTTTGAACCTGAAAACTTAATTAAGGCAGTGAATGGAGAAGAAATCGGTACCAAAGTAATTAATGAATAGGTGATTAAGTGGAAAATCTCATTGATATTGGTTTAAACCTAATGCACTCCTCTTTTAAAAAGGACAGATTGGAAATAATTGAAGAAGCCAAAAAAGTTGGAGTCACCCAGTTTATCATTACTGGAACCAATGTACATTCAAGTCACATGGCTGCAGAATATGTTTCAAACTATCCTGAAACATTATTTTCAACATCAGGAGTTCATCCTCATGATGCAAAAACTTGCAATGGACATACTATCAATGAATTAGAAAAAATAGCTAAAAACAAAAGTGTTGTGGCTATTGGAGAATGCGGTCTTGATTACAATAGAAATTTTTCACCACAAGACCTGCAAAGAAAATGGTTCGAAGCACAAGTTGAATTAGCTGAAAGATTGGATATGCCTTTATTTTTACATGAAAGAGAAGCACACAAAGATTTATATGATATATTGAAAAGGCATGATGATGTTGTTGAAAAAGCAGTTGTCCATTGTTTTACAGGAACAAAACAAGAAGCAGAAAATTACATTGATTTAGGTTGTAGCATAGGTGTTACTGGATGGATTTGTGACATGAAAAGAGGAAGAGACCTGCAAGAGGCAGTGAGTGTCATTCCTC
>ONUN01000027.1:0-2978 GCA_900320955.1 uncultured Methanobrevibacter sp.
AAGAAACAAAGAATTAATGAAATTAAGACCATCCTCTTAAAATTCATATTTAACACGTCGAAAATATATTATATTAATATATATAATTTTTAGATTAAAATATTTATTAAGTTTATATATACTTAAAGTAAACAATAGCATTATATTACTTCACACCACCCACATAGGACATCACATATGTTTTCGTCAAAAAAGTCTTAAAAAGCAGCCATAAATTATCGTGTAATTATCTATTAAAAGAAACATAAGGTTATTACAAGACTAAAAATAGAAAAAAAGAATATCTATCAAAATTACAGACAAAACCTAAAAAAGAAAAAGAAAATAGAGATGTTAATCTCTATTTTTTAACTGTAATTTTTTTGTTTACTACATCTTTACTATAAGCAACTTTGTAGATGTATTTTTTGCCAACTTTAAGTTTTTTGAGAACATACAGCTTTTTTGTTGGTTTTTGCTTTATAATTTTTACCAGCGAATTTCAAAGTTATTTGTTTACCCTTTTGCACTTTTTTAGCAACTGTTTTTAATTTAACTTTGATTTTCAAGTATTTAGCTGATTTTTTAACTTTGAGGTTTTTAGCAACGATAATACTATTGACTTTGATCTTTTTAGATAATTTTATATCTTTATAAGCCATTGTAATAGTATATCCAGTTTTTTTAGGTTTTACCTTAGGTAATTTAAGAGTTGCATAACCTTTGGAGTTAGTTAAACGTTTGTATGTTTTTCCGTTGAATTTGAAAGTTACATACTGTTTAACAACAGCTTTGCCGGCGATTGTTACACGTACTTTGTATTTATATGCATTAGTATAACCTATTCTAATATTTTTAGCTGTAAGTTTAGGTTTTGGAATCTTTGCGATAACATTATCCATTAAGAAATTATACTTATCATCACCGGAGTAGATGACATTTACATTATAACTTCCATATGCTAAACTTGGCACACTAACGATTGCAGTACCATTTTCAACAGCAGCAAAGTAATCTACACCTTTAATGCTTATAACAACATAGCCTTTTGCATCATCAGGTAAAGTTATACTGAATTTAGGTGATTTAGAACCAACAGCAAGAGTAATCTTAATAGAAGTACTATTAGCAGGAACATCTACTTTAGAAACAATCACACTAGAAATCTTACTGATTGATGCGTATTTAGTATCACCCGAATATTCAACTTCAACAATATGAATACCTGCAGTCAATTCAGGTACAGTCACTTTAGCACTACCATTAGTTACAGGAGCACTTGAAACCTTTTTACCATCAATTAAAACATAGACAGTACCAGTAGCATCACTAGGTAAATCCACATCAACAACGGAACTTTCACCAGGATTAATATCTGGAATTGTAATATTGACGTCAGGTTTTGGAGGACTGGTGATTGTGAAGTCAAATGAAGTTACATTTGTATTAAATATGGAATCTCCCAGATAAGTAGCAATTACAGTGTAATTTCCATCTTCCAATAGATCTTCAAAGACTGCTTTACCTTCGATTACATCAACATATAACGAGTACTCTTCATCACCAGTTACTTCTAATTTAACGATACCTGTAGCTTTAGAATCAACTTCAACAGTGAATGTAACAATCTTCTCATTACTGATAACATCCACATCCAATGAAATAGTAGTGTTTTCCTTAGCAACATCCACAACAGTAAATGCCAATTTAGTGGCGTTTGCGTTGAAGTTTTCATCACCAAGATAGGTTACATCAACAAAATAACTGTTTGGCATTAATGTAGTTGTTAGTGTTGCAACACCATCCTCCAATTCAAGATCAACAATTGTACCACTAACTGTTAATTTTACAAATCCAGTAGCGTTTTCATCAACACTTACAGTTAATGTAACTCTGTTTCCATTCACATCAGCATATGCTGTGATTGGAGTATCCTTCTTAATGTGACCCCTAATAGTGAAATCACCATAAGTAATGTTAGTGTTGAATCTGTCATCACCCATATAGGTTGCAATTACATTGTAATCACCGATTTCAAGAATATCTTCAAGAATCGCTTTTCCGTTAATTACATCAGAGTATACCACACATTGTAGTTTTCATCACCAAGATAAGTTATAACTAAACTGTAGCTTCCGTAAGGCAATACAGTTGTTAATATTCCTTCACCGTTCTCCAACTCAATATTAGCTACAGTGTCTCCAACAGTTACCCTTACAAATCCAGTAGCATTCTCATCAACATTAACAGTTAAAAGAACCCTATTTGCACTAGTTTCAACATTTGCTGTAATTGGTGTATCTTTCATCACATGTCCGATGATTTCAACATCCTCAGATGTAGTGTTTGTGTTGAATACTGAATCACCCATGTATGTTGCAACTACAGTGTAGTTTCCAGGCACAATGCTGTTAGTAAATGTTTCAACATGACCATCTACAACATCCATGTACATAGTATAGTTCTCACCGGTTTCTTTACATACCATATAGAATTTAACCAATCCAGTTGCAGTTTCATTCAAATCAACCACAATCAAAGCAGCATCTTCATAAGCGATAATGTTAAGATCAATATTAGTATTTTTCTTGGAAACTTCTGTTACAGTAAATGTTACTTTAGTCTTGTTCATATTGAAGTCATCATCACCAAGATAAGTCACATCAACAAAATAACTGTTTGGCATCAATGTAGTTGTTAGTGTTGCAACACCATCTACCACTTCAATATTAGCAACAGTATCACCAATGGCCAGTTTTACAAAACCAGTCGCATTTTCATCAACTTTAACAGTTAATGTAACCCTGTTTCCAATCACATCAGCATATGCTGTGATTGGAGTATCCTTCTTAATGTGACCTGCAATAGTGAAAACCCCATAAGTAATATTGGTATTAAACCTGTCATCACCCATATAGGTTGCAATTACATTGTAATCACCGATTTCAAGAATATCTTCAAGAATCGCTTTTCCGTTAATTACATCAGAGTATACCACA
>ONUN01000027.1:3003-18578 GCA_900320955.1 uncultured Methanobrevibacter sp.
AACATAGGTTTCATCAGTCACAATATCCAAGGAGATAGGAGTATTTTCCTTATCAGGCTCAACAAGTGTAAATTCACATTTTGTTGAGTTCTCATTGTAATTTTCATCACCAAGATAAGTTATAACCAAACTGTAGCTTCCGTAAGGCAATGTAATTGCTAATGTAGCTTCACCATTTTCCAAAGCAATATTGGATATACTGTCACCAGATTTGACTTCAACAAATCCAGTAGCATTCTCATCAACATTAACAGTTAAAAGAACCCTATTTCCATTGTTTTGGACTGTTGCAGCAATTGGAGTATCCTTCAAGACATGACCAATAATTTCAAAGTCCTTAGTGATTGTGTTGGTATTAAATACAGAATCACCCAGGTATGTTGCAGTTACAGTGTAGTTTCCAGCTTCCATACCATTAACTGAAAGTTCAGCTTTACCATCTTTAACATCCACATACATAGTAGATGTCTCACCGCTTTCTTTACTGACTATATAGAATTTAATCAAACCTGTTGCGGTTTCATTCACATTAACAATAAATTCAGCATTATTTTCAGAAGTATCAACATCCAATGAAATTGGAGTGTTCTGTTTTACGGCATCCATGACAGTGAAAGTTAACTTTGTAGCATTTGGATTGTAGTTGTCATCACCAAGATAAGTCACATCAACAAAGTAACTGTTTGGAGTAAGTGTAGTTGTTAAGCTAGCAACACCGTCAATAACATCAATGTATGTAACACCACCACTAATAGAGAGTTTTACAAATCCAGTGGCGTTTTTATCAACACTTACAGTTAATGTGACCCTATTTCCATTCACAATAGCACCGGCATTAATAGGAGTGTCCTTCTTAATGTGGCCCCTGATAGTGAAGTCTTCATAAGTAATGTTGGTATTAAACCTGCTATCACCCATATAGGTTGCAATTACTGTGTAATCACCAGTTAAAAGAATATCTTCAAGAACCGCTTCACCGTCAATTACATCGGCATATAAAGTGTATTCTTCTTCACCAGTTACTTGGAATTTGACAAGACCAGTTGCATTTTCATTAACAGTAGCAGTAATTGTTACATTGTTTTCTTCAGTGTCAATATCCAAAGAGATTGCTGTGTTTTCCTTAGCAGGCTCTATAAGTGTGAATTCACATTTAGTGGAGTTCTTATTGTAGTTTTCATCACCTAAATAAGTTATAACTAAACTGTAGCTTCCATAAGGCAAGGTAATAGCCAATGTAGCTTCACCATTTTCCAAAGCAATATTTGATATACTGTCACCAGATTTGACTTCAACAAATCCAGTAGCATTCTCATCAACATTAACAGTTAAATTAAATACTGAATCACCCATATATGTTGCAGTTACAGTATAGTTTCCGGATTCCATACCATTAACTAAAAGTTCAGCTTTACCATCTTTAACATCCACATACATAGTAGATGTCTCACCGCTTTCCTTAGCGACTATATAAAATTTAACCAATCCAGTTACACTTTCATTCAAGTCAACATCAAACACAGCACTGGTTTCGCCTACAGAAATGTTAAGGCCAATAGTAGTATTTTCCTTAGAAATTTCTGCTACGGTAAATGTTACAACAGTACTGTTCACATTGTAGTTGTCATCACCAAGATAAGTCACATCCATATAGTAACTGTTTGGCATTAAGGTGGTTGTCAGTGTTGCTACACCATCTGCTAATTCAATATTAGCCACAGTATCGCCAACAGTCAGTTTTACAAATCCTGTAGCGTTTTCATCAACATTAACAGTTAATGTAACTCTGTATCCGTTCACATCAGCACGAGCATCAATGGTAGTATTTTTCTTGATGTGGCCTCGGATAGTGAAATCCTGATAGGTAATGTTGGTGCTGAACCTGCTATCACCCATATAGGTTGCGATAACTGTGTAATCACCGATTTCAAGAATATCTTCAAGAACTGCCTTACCGTCAATTACATCAACATAGAGTGTGTATTCTTCTGTACCTGTTACCTGGAATTTTACAAGGCCTGTTGCAGTATCATTAACATTAACAGTCATTGACACATTGTTTTCCCCAGTTAATACTTCTAAGGAAATTGGAGTGCCCTGTTTTACTACATTAAATGTTGTGGTATTATATGCGCTATAGTTACCGTCAGCAATTGTTACAGAAACTAAAATATCGTAATTAAGACCTAAATTATTAATTGTAGTATTTCCTTTACCATCAACAACATTTACAGTATAATTCTGATTGTTTATTTCTACAATGTATTCACCATCGATTTCACCGTAAACCAAAACAACAGCATCCTCACCATATACAATATCATCAACAGATACAACAACTGAAACAGGTTTAGGATCAACGTCAAATGAATTTTCATTAAATCCTGAATAATTACCATCAACAACAGTTACATTAACAATATAACTTCCAACATTTAAATTAGAAACAGACACATTTCCAGTACCGTTTACAACAGTTACCAAAATAGGTTCAGTTCCCACATAAACAAGATACTCACCATCAACATTGCTCTTAACAGTGACAATGGCATTTTCCCCGTAAGTTATATTAGATACACTAATGTTTACATCCACAATTTCTCTTACAAATATTACACCTGAATTGATTATAGATTCGTTAGTGTAGTAAGAATCACCTTCAAAAGTACCTGTGACATTGTATCTTCCGGCACTCAAATTAGGAACAATAAGGTCTTCAAGACAGGATTGTGTGATGTTATAAACCAGTTTCCCATTTTCATCATATATTCTGTATGTAATGTTTCCATATGCATTGACAGGAACTGATGCATTAATGGTTGCATTTTCACCATAATCAATTATATCACTTGATAAATTGAAAACACCAGCAGCTTTATTGACAGTTAAAGTAGCATTGACATATGCTTCAGCATAATTATCACTTCCAAATACATAAACTGTAATGTCATAACTGCCCGGATTGAAGTTTACACTTGAGAATGTGAATATTGTACTGTTTTCAACATATAATGAAACTGATTCATTGTATCTGTTGTCTAAAAATACAGTATAATAATCAGCAACATCGACAGTTACATTGATTTTAATCTCATCACCATAGTTAACAGCAACATCATTTACGGTTATGTTTGGAGCGACTTTGTTAACCTTCACATTAACCATTTCACTAACCGGAAGGTAGTTTTTATCTCCCCTGTATATTGCTGTAACCAAATAATTACCAGAGTTTAATGTGAGATTTTCAAGTTGATCTTTACTGTACACTTTACCATTCAATTCATAGACAACATTACCCTTAGCATTCTTAGCAATAGTTGAATTAACTTTTAATTTTTCACCCTGAGTAATGTCATCTATAGAAACGTTTAAACCAGGATCTACACGGCTGACAGTGAATATTTTAGTTACTTTATCAAATACAAAAGTGTTTGAATTATTATCTTTTGCATTTAATGTAACAGTATAATCCCCACCGTTAAGAATACCTGCATTGCAGGTGAACTCATCACCAGTTACATTGACTGGATAAGATTTGCCGTTAATGTCCAAATAAACGGTAAATTTGCAGTTTGTACCAGTATCAATAGTACCTTCAATTTTTTCGTTTTGTCCATAGTCAATATCATGAACAGTGAAATCAACATTTAATGCATCAAATACTGAATTGGTAATATTCACATTACTGGAATCGTTATAGATGTTTCTGTAATTGTTTGCCTTATTGTTTGTAAAGATACTGCCGTTGACAATTGCATTTCCTGATGCAATGTTTAATGCACCGTTTTCTGAAATTGTGTTGTCTGAAAATGTGGATTCAAGAACTGATAGGCTTTTGTCACTACTACTTAAAACAACATTTTTAACAGTATTATCTGTGAATATACATCCTGAAATAGTATTATGATAGTTTGTTGATTGGATTATATAATCCGCTGCATTGCCTATGAATATAGAATTATCAGAACGCAGATTGTGGATATTGGGGAATGGGTCTAAGGCACTGTATTTATTATACGCTGCATCAATAAAACTTCCTCCATCCTGAGTGTTATTGTAAAATGCAGAACTGATGAGAACATCTTTAGAATACACAACCAAAATAAAATTATTTGATGCTCTGTTTTCGGTAAATACACTTGATATTATTTTTGCTGAATTCGCACGAGAAAGCTGTATGAAGGTTCGGACTGCATTGTTCTCAAATATTGATTCATTAATTATGAGATTGGAATATATACCAACACTAGTTATGATTCTTGAATAAACTAATGAATTGTCATAAAATTGAGATCCAACAATGTTTAAATTTCCTTCATTATAGATAATTGAACCAATATACCCACTATCACCATCATCAATATTAGTAAAGATACATCCATCAACAGTCAAATTACCTTCATTGTGTATGATTCCAGACGATCTCCAAACAAGAAAATCTCTAACTACAACATCACATATAGTAACATCAGCGTTTTCTCCAACATCAAAAAAGCATTGAGCATGCCATACATTGAAAACAACATCTCCAAGTGCAATTATAGATAATTTCTTATCTGAAATCTTCAGTTCGGCATTACTACGAGCTGAATAGGTTCCTTCCCTTACATAAATAGTGTCCTCAGCAGCAGAATTTTCAATAGCTTCACGTAATGTATCGAACTGACCGCCTGTACTGTTGACAATGAAATTGCCTTCATATTGTGTGACTGAGAATGTGGTTGTGTTTACAGCACCATTATAGTTTTCATCACCTTCAAATGCAACCATTACACTGTAGTTTCCTTCCCCAACATCAGCCAAAGATACTGTGAGTTTACCATCACTAGGAAGAGTGACATTTGTAATTCGATTATTAAAAAGAAGATAGAATAATCCGCCTCTACTTGCACTGATTGTTAAAATAGGGCGACCATGATCTGAATTTCTAAGGACAATATCATCTACAGTCACATTGATATGGACATTCGCCTTATGTACGATGAGCCTGTCGAATATTGCTTCACCATAATAGATGTTGCCGTAGCGGTCATAAATGACTTCATTTAATATAACATCATAAATTCCTTTTGGCAAAATCGCTGTAGTATATTCAAATACTCCATCCGAAATGGTAACTGAAGCATCAACACCGTTAACAAAACCAGGCAATGTTAATTGAAGATCCATGTTGAATTGAGGGTCAAGTGTACCTGTAATTGTTGTTGGAATGCCGTATTCACCATCAGGTATAATCAATATCACATCATAGAAATCGAATATGTTTTCACTATATTGGATATTTCCTGCATTGAATATGTTTGCAAACTCTTCAGCAAAGTTAATTCCGAAAATGGATTTTGTAAGTTCCAGAGATTTGTTGTTGTAAATTGCTCCACCTTTGCCGTTTGCGCTATTGCCAACAAATGTGGAATTAAACACAGTCATAATATTATTATTATAAATGGCACCGCCATCAAATTCACTGGATCCGCCGGTGAATGTTGAATTAAAGATATGTAATTCATTTCCATTGAAGATTGTTCCACCATATCCGTTTGCAGTGTTATCTTCAAAAGTAGAGTTAATAACTTCTAAAGTTCCTTCATTATAAACAGTTCCACCATTGTAACCCTCATTTTCTGTGAAAACAGTGCCTTTAATGGATAAGGAATTCTTGTTATATATTGCACCACCATTTCCACTGTTGTAGTTGTCTGTGAAATTAGAGGAGATGATTTCTGCAGCTCCATTGCTGTATACAACAGAACTTACATTGACGATATTGTCTGAAAATTCAACTGTATCGATGACTAAATCCTTTTCATTCCATACAACAGCATTGTCAATGAAATTAAGTGAAAATGTGCTGTTCAATATATTTAATAAACCAGAATTGTATATAATGACACCGGTTTCAAAACCTTCGAATGAACAGTTGGTGATTATTAAAGTACCATAATTTTCAATTGTTGCATGATTTTTCATTGCTCCTTCAGTAAATGAAATGCCGTTAAATACAACAGTGCATCCTTCAGCTATTGTAAAGAACCATTTTGCACTGCTTCCGTCAAACATAACCCCATCATCCTTGAAATTTTTAAGGGTGAATGATTTGCGGATATCAATTTCCATATTGTCTTCATCAAAATAGTTTACATTTGCAAAAATAACACCATTTTCTGCAACGGCATCAATAGCATCGGTTAAGTTTTCATATACCTCATTTTCAGATATGATGAAATTCGGAACTTTCATTTCAAATTTGATATCAAAGATATATGTATTGAAGTCATGGTCGTTCATTACACCTACTGTATAGTTTCCGCCCATTACCTCCTCAAAAGTGACGTCGAAATCACGGGACCCGTTGTTGTAAATTGTGTATAAAGGCACTTGATCTAAGTACAGTAAAACCACTGAATCAAATGAATCCACAGACTTACCTTTAACATGGACAGTCTGATTGATTTTATCTATAGCAAAATCATCTATTTGTCCATTACCGTTAAAGACACAATACTTACTAGTTATTTTATCAACATTACCACCAGCAAAGTAATTCCTTACTCTCTCATCACCTTCACCTTGATAGTTTTCTAAAAAGGTACATAAGTAGAATGATGCTGATGTTTCTTGACCGTCTAAATTGTCGGCTGCAATATAGATTGCTCCACCTTCACTTTCTGCATCATTGTTTATAAATGTAGTGTTTACTGCAATAACCATTGCATCATTTTCTGAATCATATTTACCAATATAAATGGCTCCACCTTGATTAGTAGCATGATTATTGTAGAAATTACAGTTCATCAAGGTTAAAGTACCTGTTTCCAGGTCAATAGCTCCACCATAAGTAGCAACTCCATTCATTACTGTAATGTTTTCAAGTGTAACTGTAGGGCCGTCTGTCTGTTCTGTCTCTGGATGTGGAGGTGGAGGTGTTGTAACCCACTCTACTTCTTCATCATATGTTAAAAGCATGAAGTAATCATTACCACCACAGTCAAAGATAACCTTTTCGTCTCCATAAGCTCTGATTGTTAATTCAACTTCTCCTTCAATATCCATACTAGATACGGAATATGTTCCGCCTCTAACTGTAATGATACCTGCACCATATAACACAGCTTCATCAACTGCATCTTTTAGAGTATCAAAATAGCTGTAATCATCATCTTCATCGTGTTGATAAATGAATCTACCTTCATAATCCTCTTCACCAAGATTATTATTATCCTCTGTAGAAGCACGAATTTCATTGTCGAGATTGGCTGATGATTTCATAATGGACAATGAAGTCTTTTGAATATTATTTGTTGAATAGTATCTGTTGTCACCTTCAAATACGGCATCGATTTCATAGGTTCCATCATCCAAACCTGAAATGACTAAATCATCCCTGCAGGATTGAGTTAGTGTATAAACAACGTTTTTATTTGAATCTGAAACTGTGTATTTCATATTTCCTTCTGCATTAACCGGAGATGAAACCTTGATGACGGCATCATCTGAATCTGCAGCTTCATTAGAGACACTTAAAGCAAACAGAGGAAGGTTTTTATTGACTTTCAAAGTGGCCTCAGTGGAATTTGATATGTAGTTTACACGTTCCTGTGAAGTGACCTTGATTGTGTAGGTGCCAGGTTCAAAGGTATTTTCTATTTCAACAGATCTGCTGCCGTTAATAAATTTGACAGTTTTATAATCACCAATTTCTATTGTATATGTTGACGGAACATTAGTTTCTATGTTTACAATAATACTGTCGTTATATCCTACTTCCACATCCGCTACAGATATGGTCGGATTGGCTTTATAAACTTCAAAATTAACAGTAACTGCTGAGAGCACATAATCTTCATGATCATAGGTAGCTACAAGTGTATATTTTCCAGCATCCAATTTCAATGACTCAATTTCTTCTTTTGTATAATATTTTCCGCTCAATTGATAAACCAGTGCACCCATAGCATTTGAAGGCAGTCTTTCAACGACTTTCAGGGTTTCACCATAGGTAATGTTGTCAACTGAAACATTAAATTCCATGCTATTACGGTTAACTCTGAAAATTTCAGTAATGCCGTCCATCAGATATGTGTTATTGTTGCCATCCCCAATACTGTTTAAAACAGCAGAATATTTTCCACGATTCAATATGTCTGTTTTATAGGTGAACTCATTGTTTACGATATCCAAAATGACGTTTTCACCGGCAACTGTTAAATTGGCAGCTGCGTAGAGATTGGTACCGAAATCTACTGTACCGTTAATAATAGATTTTTCACCATACAGAACAGACAATGCATTCAATTTAGCATCCCTAACATCAAAGACTGAATCATGAGCTACTGTAAATCCGTTGCTGTGAATATGTCCGTTTACTCCAGTGTTATTTTCAAAAAGACACTCATCAATGAATGTAGTAACTTTAGGAGAAGTTGCAATAGCTCCAATTGTTGCATTGTTATTAATAAAGTTACTGCCGTCTACAAATAATGTGAGTTTTTTATTATAAGGGTTTTTGATTAAAATTACAGAACCCACATTACCCTTATTGTTATTGAATATAGAGTCTTCAATGTATGCTTTTGAAACTCCATCAAGGCATATTACTCCACCGTCAACTTTACTGTTAGAGTTGTTTTCAAAATTGGACTGTCCAATATCCAGGACCACTTCAGTGGTGTTGGCGTTAACATATATTACTCCACCTTCAAGTTGTGCCTTTTCTCCAAAATTATTTTTGATATCGTTTTTCTTGAAACTGGATGATACAACAGATAGATATCTGGAATTATTGCCTACATATATTGCAGACCCTTTAACAGCAGTATTCTGTTCAAAATTACAGTCACTGATTGCATCATCATATTGAACCAGGTTTTTAAAGTGCAATGCACCCCCTTCGCGTGCAGAGTTATTTATGAATTTGGAATCCCTGATTGAAACATCTTCATGACCCAATGATGTGACTGCTGCAGTACCTACTTTTAAAGGAGCGACATTATTTACGAAATTACAATAGTTAATCTCCAATAAATATCCGTCACTGAATATGGCTGCTCCACCATTTTGGGCAAATGATGTCTTTGTAATCTTATTGTCTGTAAAATTACATGAATATAATGAAAGATATCCGTGATTGACTATAGCCCCATAATTGGTATTTCTGTTGTGAAGTCCACTGAATGTTATGCCCCATATATCAACTGCAGCGTTTTCACTGACTATTATGAAATTGGCATCACCGCCTTGAGCATCAAAGACCACTTCACCCATAGCAAAAATATCTAAAGTTTTATTTGATATTACAATTCCAGTGTTTTTATATGTACCGTTTTTAATAAAAATTGTATCATCACTATTGGAATTGGCTACAGCCTCATTTAAGGTATCATATTCCGCATTTGTACTTAAAACAAGGAAATTGCTGTAGGTTTTGCTTATTGAGAATGAAGTGAAATTCATTGCAAGCTCAAAGTTTTCATCAGCGTTACGCATAGCAACAACTGTATAATTGCCTAAATCAAGGCCGGTCAGTTGCATGCTTGCTTTACCTTTTACAACTTCAAGTTGATAATATTTATTTTGAACAAAGACAGTATAATTCAAATCCCAATTGGCATAAACATTTAAAACCGGCGTTTCAGGTATTAAAACATCCTTTACTTCAAGAGTTAATGTTATTTTTGCTTTATCAATCAATATTTTTGCATATCCTGCATCATTTAAATAAAATTCGTTTCCATATAAATCAGAAAAATAATCATGACCAAAGAAATGATCCATACGGTCCCCTTGAGAATACATTCCAGGCATGTATAATTCATGTGTTCCAGCGGACGGTACTCCCATATTTATTTTAAATTTATTATCTTCAATGGTGACTAAATCTCCGAAAACAATTTCATCATCTGCAATTCCTGCTAAAACAGTATAAGGATTATTATAATTACATCCCCAATCGAAATCACCCTCAAGAATGTATTCCTGACCATAGATACCGTCTTTTGGAGTTATTTTTAAATTCAAATCAAATTCATTATGCTCAAAATTAGCTTCCCTTGTGGGTGAAATAAAGTATATGTTTCTATAATTTTCAGTCGCAATATTGGAATCAAAAACACAATCAGTTATGTTTATGAAGCCGTTATCGTTCTTATATAAAAAAATTGCCCCTCCGTTTTCAGCGGAGTTTCCTATAAACTCAGTATCAGAGACTATAAGATTTTTGGCAGCTATTGCTCCTCCTATTCTTGGAGCAACATTTCCGATAAATTTTGAGCCAGTTATAATCAAGGTTGAATCATAACCATAAATGGCTCCGCCAGTATGCTGTGCTGTATTATTAGTGAAAGTACAATCATTTACAGTTAGAGTAGATTCGTGAGCGTATATAAATTCATTTGATTCAAAAGTACAATCATTCAGTACTACATTTGAATATTGCACATTAAGCGGATTCTCGGAAATATGTTCAAATTTACAATTTGAAAAGGTACCATACGAATGCTGCCAGAAACTTATTGCACTATAAAATTTGCCTGTTATAGTTATACCCTCCATAGTAAGATTACAACCAGCATATATGTCCAACAACTTATCAGTTGAAGAAGACTTTGATGAAAAAATGACCGGCTCCAGAGAACCCTCTTGAGCTTTAATTGTAACCTTTTTATTATTTTGAATTTTCACATTAAAATTTTCTCTTTCAGTGTAAATACCACTTTTAACTGTAATTACACCAGTTCCACCATCAGAAATAGCATTTACAGCTTCAGATAAACTTTTAAATGGCTGATTATCATTTAAAATAAAATCATTCGCTACAATCCTGAAAGAAGCGTCCTTATAAATATATCTTTTTTCATCATTATACTTCATGTAAATTGTATATGACCCTAGTTCCAAATTTCTGAAAGTTTTAGTACTGCCACTATTACAATCTACACTATCATAGTACGCACCATAATGATATAAAACCAAATAATTTACCTCATCATCTACTTCAGGTGTTATTTCAACTGACTGATCCACATAATTTACTGTAAAATCAATAGACCCCTGCCCTATAAAATCACAATTGGAAAAAGAATGAGATCCTGAATCTTTATCATAAACATCGTTATTTTCATCACCTTGTTTATTGCCCTCAAAATAACAGTTATAAAAATCGGCGTTAGATCCATCACCTTCAACGCAGACAGCTCCACCTCCGGATGCTGCATTATTGTTTATGAACCGGCAATTTCTGGCTACGAGGCTACATTCATCATCATCAAGATAAATGGCTCCACCCCAACCATAACCTCCGGCAAGGTTCTGAAAAGCTTTATTACTCTCAAATATACAGTCATTCACGTTCAATTGTCCTTCATCAACTTCAATAGCACCACCTTGAAATGCACCTCCATTTCTAAAGGTTATTCTATTGAATGTTACATGTGCATTTTTATCAGATATTTCAAAGAACCAATTATCATTCTTGCTACCGTCAAAAATTACTGTGTGTGAAGAGCCATAAGGCTCGAATGTTAAATGTACTCCATCACTAATTGTAATTTTTACATCATCCGAATCGGAACCGTATGTACCTCCCCAAATGCGTATTGTTCCTCCATTATTATCACAGGCCTCATCAACGGCATCATCCAAATCTTCATACCATGTACCATCATAGTAAAAATTATTTCCACCGGATTTAAGCAAATCATCATTTGAAGCAGAAAGGATTTCTTTTGAATTAGAAGATGCACTTTCCACCTCATGACTGAATATTTCATCTAGATTATTATTTACATTAATCTGTTCTACATCATTGCCGGCTCCACTACCAAGCGAAGTGGCATTGTCTTTTTGCTCAACAGCAAAAGAGACTGTTGCAATATCCGTATCACTGACTTCCTCAAGCAATGTAGCATTCGTATCGGCCGCTGAAATTGCACCGATACTTATAATCATTACAAGAGTTATCAGCAACATTACTATCGTTTTTTTCTTCATTTTAAAAATACCCCATATTGTCTAAAAATTAAATAAACAAACAGAACGTTCGTTCTGTTCATTAATACATACATAGGTATTGTAAATGAATACAATACATAATAGTGGGTTTTGTTTTTGATTATTAATAAATATAGTACATTATATTTTAATTTGATGATTAAAAAGAATTATTATAAACTGTGTTAAAATACAAATAGCATTGTTAGAATCGAAAATTAATTGAAAAACATTCGTTGACTATTCATTTCAGGTTTCATTAACTTGGACTTCCCCAACCTGTAAAAGTTGGGGTTCTCACATTTTTAAGATAAATTTGGTTTGTGTTAGCCCTAAGAAAACATACGTTTCAATCAAAAGTAATTAATATTTTCCAAAATAATCGAACAATTGTTCTTTATATTAATTTCCAACATGACAGAACGTTCATTCTCTACATCATTTAATAACCATAAACCATAAATTGTTAACTGTATGAATACAAAACAATTAATTTTAGAAAAGACTTTAAAATTAATGATTGAAAAGCAAAACTCCCTAATTTCCGTTAGAGAAATCAGTGCAGCCACTGGAATTGCTACTGGGGGAATATATCATCATTTTTCTAATAAAAAAGAGATATATAATGAGATTACTGAAAGATACTATCTGAACTTTTACAAATTCAATATTGATGAACTCAGGCAGATAAAGGGAAATGCAAAAGAGAAAATCCACGACGTCATGGCTGAAATTATTAAGGAAAAACAAAGCGGAATCAAGATTGAATCGATTGATGATGAAATAGACTACAGAATCATATTGGCGATTTTGACTGCAAAAGGATTTGCTCATGAAAATTATCAGGAGTTATGCCAAAGCCTCCTAAACGAAGTGAAGGAATTTTTCACAGAAATTATTGAGGAAGGTCAAAAAAACAGACAAATCCGACAAGACTTCTCAACCGAAGACATTGTAGAGTCATTAATTATCATGTACCTAGGAATTACATATAAATGGGAAACATATATAATTGATGATATGATTTCCGTCTTTGAAGATAATTTTGATTTGCAATGGGAAAAGATAAGATTCAGAGAATAATTAATTAACTAAAAAACATCGTGTGGTTAGATGAACACTAAGGACTTTATTGTTGAAAAAACGCTGAAATTAATATTGAAAAAAGGTGCAATCGATATTTCAATTAGTGAAATTCGAAATTGCACCGGACTGACAACCGGGGGCATATATTATCATTTTTCAGATAAAAGCGAAATATTTGAAGCAATTATGCAAAAGTATATTGTGGATTATATGAAAATCGATTTTGATAAAATCCCTCTTGAAGGTTCATCAAAGGAGAGAATCCACGATGGATTGCTTTATATTTTACATCACTTCACAGATGGTGTGGAAATTGAAAGCGTCAACGAAAAAATCAATTATGGGACAGTACTAATTCTTTTAACCTCAACAGGATATGCCGATGATGAGGTCATCAGAACAGTTTCACAAACAGGAAATGACATTGGAATATTTTTAACCGACCTTGTCGAAGATGGTAAAAGGCAAAATGAAATCAGAAAAGACTTTTCAACTGAAAACATTGCCGAATCATTGTATATCATGTATATGGGAATTCAATGCTTTTGGTTAGATTTCCCAAATGAGGATATTAATCTCATTTTTGAGAGAAACTTTGAAATGACTTGGCAGGCAATCGAATACCAGTGAAAAACTATTTTAAGTTAATAAAACAAGAAAAAAATAATTAATATTCATGGTATGTTAAGAGTAAGCCATATAAAATCGTGTGGGTTACCTATGAAATATAGGCAAAAACTACCTTCATTTCTGACATTTCATTTTAAATAGATAACCCATTATATAAACAATCTAGGGCATGTTTAAATAATATTAATAATATAGTAAGATTATAAAAATCTCTAGTGATAAAATGGCTGACAAGTCAGATAAAAAAATCAATTTTAAAGAACATATATTAAGATTTATCCTCGTTACTGTAGTATTATTTTTGATAAATCTTATATTCACACCAAACCACTGGTGGTTCTATTTCCCAATGGTAATAGTTGCAATTATATTAATAGCCAAGTATATAAAAGTCGTTTTTATCGATGATTAACCTTGATACTAACTGAATAGTAAAAAATGAGTGATTTCACCTTCTTTTTAAATTATGCAAGTTTAACTATAAAAATAAGCAATGTGTAATTAATATTTATGGCCTGTTAAGAGTAACCCACCTTCTGTTTAACAGCATTCATCTTAGCGTGCTACCTTGCCTCATACAGGTTGTCATCGGCACCTTTGCTCTTGCATCCTACGGATAGTTTAAAAAATAAACCAGCAGCTGTCTTTAACTTGCCAAAAAATATTAATTAAAAGTAGCAGGGCCTAGATTTGAACTAGGGATCTCGGGGTTATGAGCCCCGCGGGATCACCAGACTACCCCACCCTGCTATACGAATAAAAACAGTATAAAACTATAATATAATTATGGAAAAGATAATATATAAACTTTTCGATATTTTGAGCTAAAAATAAAAAAAATTAGGAAAAAAAAATTATTTATTTTCTAAAGATTCAATTCTTTTATCCAAATCAGTCAATTTTTCTTCAGTGACTTTTTGGAATTCTTCAGATGATTTTTTAAATTCATCGAAAGATTTTTCTAAAGTATCGACCTGACCGGTGGTTTTGCTAAATTTAGATTCCAATTCTTCCAAATCATCAGTAGTAGCTAAACACCAATCCTTAATCAATTCATCGCTTTTTTCATCCAAAAATGAATCGATTTTTTTAGAAAATACGTCTGTATTTAAACTAGACATATCAATATCACTTAATTTGACTTTAATCCTTTTACCCATAGATCCAGAGTCTTTTTCAACAGATTCTTCATTAACTTTAGTTAATTCATATCCGGAATCGTCGCTACCCAATACTTCATTCATGTGTGCATCAGCAGTTGCCGGAACATAACTGCGTAATTTTTTAGCAGTTTCAGGACTATTGATTAAATAATAATAGATTAAAATCACGATAGCAATAATTAAAATTATTATAGCAACAACTTCAATAGCTTCCATATTATCGCCTATTTATCCATTTTCTTAAGTTTAGCTTCTTTAGCTTCAATTTCTTTAAGCATTTTTTCTAATTTCTTTTGCTCGGTTTGAGCTTCCAATCTGGCTAGCCTTTCATTGATTTCGGAGTGTAAATATCCAACTTCACTTCTTACATCAGTAGTAGATTGTCTGATAGCTGAGAGACTATCCTGTTTGTCCTGAGGTAATGGAATAGGATTGTCCATTAATCTTTTAGATTCAATGTCTTTTTCCACCATGGACATTTTTTTAAGCTCTATTTCTTTTTCAAGCATTAAAATAGAATTTTTAGACTGTGCAACTTTTCTCCATTGGAATACTATGATTAAAAGCACAATAGCCACAATAATCAAAATAATTAAATAAAATATTTGATCGGGTATTGTAGGAATATCCATCTTTTAACCTCCAATTATTTTATACAATTAAATAAATATATAGTTATATTAACTTTATCAAATATAAAATTAATTATTT
>ONUN01000134.1 GCA_900320955.1 uncultured Methanobrevibacter sp.
ATAACTAATAATTTTACAAGCTTCTCCGCCTAAAACAATATATTTTCCAACTTTTAATGTTTTAATTTCTACAACTTTTGTTGACATTAATTTTCCTCCTATAAATAAAAACCGGTTTTTATAATCTTATAATAAGGAATATTATTAGATTAATATAAGATATATTTTCTATTTTATATAAAGTATTCGATTATTCTGCTTTTTTTAAAGGTTGAAATAATGCCCTGTTTTTAAATCCAAGGCCAAAATGAAAGCCGAATTGTCAAATGGTCTATTAAAAAAATAAGTAATTTTATTATATGATAAATATCAAAACATTAAACTAGTGATATAATGAAAATAGCTATTGTAAGTGGAAAGGCCGAAGGCCCAACTAAGCTGAATGCATTCGACAATGCATTGAGTGACGCCGGAATCGGAGATGTAAACCTGATAAAAGTATCAAGCATGCTTGCAGGCAATGCCAAAGTTCAAAAATTGCCTAAACTGAAAGCGGGAAGCATGGTCAACTGCGTTTTATCCGAAATTACATCCACTACGCCAGGAGCTGAAATTACTGCCGTCGTTGCAGTAGCTATTGGAGATGAATTAGGCTGCGTTGTTGAAACAACTGGAATAGACAAAAGCATTAAGGATTTGAAAGATGAGGCTGAATTCATGGTCAGATACATGATGGAGAAAAGAGATGTCGACATCAGGGAAATGATTATTGAATCAAGCACAGCAACTGTTGAAAACATTGCATCAGTTGTTGCGTCAGTCGTATACCTAAAAGATGAAATAATTGAGGGATAACATGGATGCTCAAGACAAAAAAATTGCAACAGACCTTTCATATGAAATCATAAGGGAAGTGAGCCGGGCAATAAGGCCATACGTTGGAAAACCGGAATCCGGTGAAAAGGTAAAGATGGGAGCCGACGGCACACCAACATCACTCATTGACATTATCGCCGAAGAAAAGGTCATTAACATATTGAAAAATGCTCCTGTCCTTTCATATATTGTAAGTGAGGAAATTGGAGAGTTAAAATTAGGTAAGGGAACCAAAAGAAGCATTGTATTGACACAGGAACTAAGGCGTGACGACATTGATGAGGAAGAAAAGCCAAAATTCATATTCTTGGTTGACCCAATTGACGGAACAAGCAATGCAATCAAGGAAATCCCTGCATTCGGTATTTCAATAGCCGTTGCAAGTGTTCCTGACGGAAGGCTTGCTACTCTCAACGATGTTGAACTTGGTTTTATTAGCAACTTCGGTAATGGAAACTTTTTTGAAGCTGAAAAGGGAAAGGGATGCTGGCTTAACAATGAAGAGGTTCACCCAAGCAATACAGTAAACATCAGCGACATTACCCTCGGAGGATTTACAAAAACCGGAACATCTGCAGCGTCACATCTCGTTGACAATGCAAGAAGAATGAGAGTGCTTGGAAGTGTAGTGCTTGAAATCTCATACGTTGCAAGCGGAAGATATGATGCATTCATAGACCTTAGGGGAAGTAGAATCATCGATATTGCCGCATCCAAACTGATTCTTGAAGAGGCCGGAGGAATAATTACCGATAAATACGGTGAAAAACTAAATAACAAATTGAGCATCCACGAAAAAACCATAGTAATTGCTGCCAACAATAAAATCCTTCACAAACAGATGATCGATATCCTAAATGACAATCAAACCGATTTCATTGGAAAAATAGGAATCGTAAGCAGAATCGATCAAAAACGTCCGATACTCTTTACAGCACAGCTCGTTGATTACCTGCTTACCAACGGAAGGGAAGTCATAATTGAAGAAAGGCTGGTTCAAAAGCTCATCGAGCTGAAAGACAATCCTAAACTGGACAAAATCATTGAAAAGACCAAAATGAAATATCCAAACATCGCCCATCTTCTGGACGACATAAACTTCAACATCGACTATAAGCAGCTTGCATGCGAAATAACCAATTTTGAATGTGACATGGCCATCGTTCTTGGAGGGGACGGAACACTTTTAAGGGCACAGGCAAAAATGAAAGACGAAACCCCAATATTCGGTATCAACATGGGAACCGTTGGATTTTTAACTGAAATTGAAGCCCGAGACACATTTAGAGCATTGGAAGAAGTACTGAAAGGAAACTACTACAAGGAAAAAAGGACAAAACTTGTCGTATCTCACGAAAACCACTACTACACAGCAATGAACGAAGTGGTTATAATGACCAACAAGCCTGCAAAAATGCAGCACTTCCAAATCAAGGTGGATGGAGAAATCATCGAAGAGGTAAGGGCTGACGGACTAATTGTTTCAACCCCGAGCGGTTCAACTGCTTATTCCATGTCTGCCGGAGGACCTATCGTTGATCCAAAAGTCGGAGGATTCATCATAATTCCTATATGTCCGTATAAGCTTGGTGCAAGGCCGTTTATCGTATCCGACAACAGTGAAATCACAGTCAAGTTGCTTAAAAAGGGTAAGACTGCAGTATTCGTAATGGACGGTCAGCGAAACGAAGAGGCCGAATACGAAGAGGAAATCAAATTCAAGAAATCCGACAAGAACGTTTATCTAATCAGAACATCAACCAAATACTTCTACAAAAAGGTAAAGGACAAACTTGCACAGGGTGGACTTGAAAAGGACAACAGCTGGTGCTAAATTGCATTATGTAGTAATCGACATGACCCATGGCGGAGTCAAGATTTGCATAAGCCTTGCAAAAAAAGGAAAAATCGTCCATGCAGTTGACATCTACAATACCATGAAAGGCATTGACGCAAAGATGCTTGAGGTTTATGGAGTTAATGTCATTGATTTAGAGGATCTGGTCAATCTTAAAGGCAATGTATGCATAATTGCCCCTGTTCATCTGCCTTTAAGCGAAGATGAAATCAAAAGCTACAATCAGAATTTAAAATACGAATTTTTGACACATCACGAAGCAATAGCAGAAATTCTGGATGATTGGGGATGCGACATCCCGAAAATTGAAGTCACAGGAGTCAAGGGAAAGACAAGTTCCGTTTTCATGCTTAAGGAAATCCTGACTGATGAAAATCCGCTTATTTTATCCAGTCTTGGGGCGATACTTTATGAGGATGAAAATGAGATTGTCCTTAAAAAGAACATTTCAATAACTCCTGCAAACATCAAGGAGACCATTGATTTGGCATACAAGGTGGCAAATCCAATCTGCAAAATAGCTGAAGGTGAAGTTGTAAGTGAAAATCTGAGAAAATATTCTTCAGCGATTTTTGAAAGCTCTCTTGGAGTTTGCGGCATTGGAGATGTTGGGCTTTTAACAAACATTGCAGAGGACTATCCTATAGCCAAAAGCAGAAGCTCTGCAAGCAGGGCAAAGTCACAGGTTTTCAGATGCAATACAGTGGCATGTCAAAAGGAATGCTATGATGAATATTACAGCGATATCGAACATGAAAAGGCAAACACGTTTTCCGTAAGTGATGAAACCGCCAACTTATATGTAAAAAGCGTTACATACGGCCTTGATGAAACCACAGTCGACATAATATATAAAAATGTCAAAAGCGTCGAAGGCAATGTATGGGATGGTGAAATCACAGTAAGGACATTTGCACCTGGACCTCACCACGTATCAAATGTTTTGGGTGTTGTGCTGATATCATTATGTCTTGAAATACCTGAAGAAAAAATCATCAAAGGTTTGAAAAATTACAAAGGCATTGCAGGCAGAACCAATAAAAAAACAATTGAAAACTCAATCATAATCGAAGAGATTAATCCCGGAATCAACACACAGGCCATAAAGGAATCAATCAACATGATTGGCAATCTGGATGATTATTATGTTGCTGTTGGTGGAGACTATGGAATTACCTGTGAAGAAATTGATGAGGAGAGGCTTGCCGAATTTTTAAACACCACCGACTGCAGACTGATACTTACCGGTGAAGTCGGTGTTTCAATATCTCAAAAAATAACTAGAAATGCCGAAATAATCGAAAACTACAATGACTGTTACACTAAAGCAATAAGCGACAACAAGAATCTTCTTTTCATATATAGATCAAGTTACAGCAATCTTTCACAAAGATGATTTTTCCAGTAATTACTAGAAAAATTGAAACATTTAATTATAATTAATTATAAAAATTAACAATGTAAA
>ONUN01000024.1 GCA_900320955.1 uncultured Methanobrevibacter sp.
AATTAATGTTGTTAATGTAATGGATTCTTATAACGAAACTGGCAAAACATGGAGTGAAGACGGATTTAATTTAAAGGGTGCTACAATCAAGGTTTATGATTCCTCAAATAAGTTAGTATCAACTCATAAAACTGATTCAAAAGGTAACGCAGTTATCAAGAACTTAGGTTCATCTAACTATTCTTTGGAAATTAGTTATTCAACTTATGACCCTATTAAATTAACTGGTATTGATTTCACCAAGAAAACCGGTACTGTCACTATTGATGGCGTAATGTTTGTCCCGGACATATTGTTGTTGGTTGACTATAATTCCCACAACGAGAAAGTTGACTTGCTGATGAATATGTCAAGGAGGATTGCGTATATCAGTACCACTAATTTTGATGAATCCAAAGCTTGGTTGACTGAGTTTGCAAAGTTTATCCATATTGATATGTTTGCTGAAAATTCAGCTTATAACCGGTTCACTTCTGCTTATCTTAAAGAAATGTTGGCCAGTTCTCCAGCTAATAAGAATTATAATGTTGCATATACTTTCGGTACTTATACTCAGGAAATTTTAAATGCAACTGGCATGCATATTGTTGGAGCAAGTTCAAAAAACAATACCTACGACACTATTGAAAATACTTATATTGGATCATATTTCCAAGCTGAAGATATTAAAGATTCAGACGTTTTGGTAAAGAACATGAAAAATTATTTTGATTATGTTCGTTATTTAATAAATCCAAGCAAATATTCCAATCCGACATTATCTGATGATGGAATTCCATTAATGAGTCCTGAATGTGGTTTTTACCATCCTGATTTGGGCATGTATACTCTTATACCTGAACCGGAATTAATACATCAGTGGATAAATCAAAATCCTGGATATACCAAAACTCATGACGGTAGTTTAAACTGGATGAAAGAGGAATATGAATATTGGGTAGAACATACTTTGAATCCTACAGCGTTATTTGCCAAATTTGAAAATGATTTCAAATCCAAATTAAATCCTGACAAAAAACTCATAGCTATTGCAACTTACTATTGTGGAGGAGATGTGGTAGATGCATTAATTAGAAGTTATGAAGCAAGCGGCAGGCCTGCATTTAATATATTTAAGACTAGTACTACTCCGTCAATGTCTTCTATATTGAAAAGAATAACCAATACTACAAAGTTAGGCATTTCAACTATTACTTCTTTATATAGTTGGTCTTTAAGTTATGCAAATGGTTCTGCAGAACCAGATTTGTCTGAGATGGATTTGGCAATTTTGAAAGGTGTTAATGAAATTTCCGAATACAGTTATAACAGCGAATTAGGTCCTCAAGTTGAATGGACATATGCAGTGACATTCCCAAGTTTTGAAGGTGTATATGGTCCTGTGATTTTATCATATCTTGATGGTGAAGGTAAAACTCATGTTATCCAATCAGGTATAGATAAAATGGTTAAATTAAGTTGTGGATGGGCTGATTTAAAAGATTTAGGTAATTCTGAAAAGACTATAGCTATTGTTCTTTATAATTATCCGCCAGGTAAAGCAGAAATCGGTGCTTCATATTTAAATGTTACTCAGTCAACATATGATTTGATTGTAAAATTATATGAGCAAGGATATGATACTGGTGGAGATATAAGGAAAGTCATGACTCCTCGTCAATTGGAAGACATCATATTTAAAATGGGTAATAAGGGGTCTTGGGCTTATGGTTTGCTTAGACAATACGTTGAAGACAATTATGATGAATTGATAAAACATAATCAATTGATTTCAACTAGAGATTTCCGTAACCTAATTAAGGATATCCCTCAAAACTTAATCAAAAACATGACTGATTATTGGGGTTCAGGTTTAGGTCCGTCAATGGTATATAATGGTACTGACCAACAATATATGGTTGTTCCTGGAATGTGGTTCGGTAAGGTATTCGTTACTTTCCAACCAAGTAGAGGTTGGGAAGAAATGAAAACAGTTGAAAATTACCACGATTTGACTTTACCACCT
Source organism: uncultured Methanobrevibacter sp. (assembly GCA_900320955.1). Classification (GTDB taxonomy): domain Archaea; phylum Methanobacteriota; class Methanobacteria; order Methanobacteriales; family Methanobacteriaceae; genus Methanocatella. The sequence goes on from ONUN01000024.1 coordinate 2,006, forward strand.
ACTCAATATTATGTTGCATATTATAAATGGCTAGACCAAACAGCTAAAGTAAATGCAATTGTTAATATGGGAACTCACGGAACTTTGGAATGGTTGCCTGGAACTAATTTGGGTGCTGTTGAAGGAGATTGGACTTTTGAATTAACATTAAATCCAACAATTTATCCTTATATCGTTTCTAACCCTGGTGAAGCTATGGTTGCACGTGATAGAATTTCAGCATTGTTGCTTACTCACATGACTCCTGCAATGGTTTCCTCTGGTTTATATGGTAATTATACTGTATTAAATAATTATATTAATTATTATAAGGACCAGGTCAAACTCAATGTTACTTCAAATGCAGAAGAATATAAGCAAAAGATTCTTAAATTGGCTCCAACTTTAGGTTTTAGAACTTTTAAAGGATCTAATGAAACATTCCAGCAATGGTTAGATGATTTGCATCTTTACCTTGAAGATATGGAAGATGATTTCATTACTTACGGTTTACATACTTTAGGTAAGGTTTTAACCGGAAATGAGCTTATTGAGGAAGTAATTACAATTACAACTTCACAAACTAAAATATATGATTATATTGCAGAATTTTTATATCCTGAACTTAAAGGTAAAAGATTCTATGATGATATTCAAGGTAATTTGGAATATTTAACCCAAACAAGCATTATCAAGCAATTCTTAATGAATTATGTCACCGATTTGGTTAACGGTTCTTCTATTGACCAATTGACTCAAAAGTATGCAATAGTTAAAGATTCCGCATTATATAATGCTACATTGTATGCAGCAAAAGTAATTGTAAATATTCAAAATAATAATGAATGGAATGCGATTTTAACTGCTCTTGAAGGTGGATATGTAAAAGCCGGTTTGTTTGCAGACCCTTCATATGGGGATTCAATTCCAACAGGTTATGATGGATATGCATCAGACCCAACAAGAATGCCTTCCGAATCAGCATACGAATCCGCTATTAAAATCGTTGATTTGTTGCTTGCCAATTATTATGAAAAGCATGGTAAATGGCCTGAATTGACTTCATTAATTTTATGGGGTACTGAAATATCAAGGACTGAAGGAATTGGTGTTGCTGAATACTTGTATTTCTTAGGATGTAAACCTGTTTGGGCGGATAACGGTAAAGTTGTCGGAGTTGAAATGCTTCCGTTAGATAAATTGAAAGTTAAACTCAACGACGGTTCTATTGTTAACAGGCCTAGAATTGATGTGTTTGCAAGTATCGTTACCAGTAATAAGGATTGGATTAATTGGATGTTGACTGCTACAAAATTAGCAGCTTTTGCCGAAGGTGAAAATGAAAACAATAATTATGTTATTAAGCATTACAAGGAAAATCCAACTCTTGATAGATTATTCGGTCTTCCGGGTAATATTTTAGAAGGAACTGGTATGTCTACTCTTGTTCCAAATACTGCGGACTGGAATATTGACACATTAAATGAATTTGCTATGGATGTTTATTTGACCAGAGTGTCTTATTCATGGACTATTGATGAAAAAGGTAATATTCAAGTCAATAATCAAAAAGAAAACTTCAAGTATTTGCTCAATAAAACCGATTTGATTACTCAGAACTTTGACAGTACTTGGAGATTATTCGATTCAGATGATTATTACGATTGGTTTGGTGGTTTGTATAATGCTGCAAGTATATTGAGAGAAAAATCAGGTAATTCAAGACCGGATACTTCCTTTGTAGATATAAGAAGTAAAAACAAATATGTTTCAAGAACATTTGAACAGGAAATGGAATATGAAATAAGGACTATGCTTTTAAACCCTAAATATTACATGCCGCTTATTACCGGTGGAGGTACCGGAATGAACTCATATGCATCAAGGTACCAAAACATGTTTGCTAGTTTGACTGTAACCAATAACAAATTGCAAAAAGATTTAGGTAATCAATTAGCTAATGAACTATTAGGTATGAGTGGTTATATTGACGGGGCATCCACATCTGCAGGTTATCAAACTTCACTTGCATGGATGGTGTATCTGGCTAATCAAGGAACCTGGTCTGCCGATGCAGGTACAACTCAAAAATTAGTTGATGAATATATGAGGCAAGTTATCGAATATGGTGTTGCATGTTGTCACCACACATGTAAAAACTTGGCTTTCAATGATAAGATTATTCAAATGAGCTCTTTAACTCCTGCTGAAAAACAAAAATTTGCTGAAATTTTAGCTCAAGCAACTAATACTGATCCGTTATACCAAATGGATAAGGAAACTGATAAGCAAGGAGCAGACGGAAACAAAGGTCAAGGTTCTCAGAATGGTGAAAAAGGAAATCAAAATGCTAATGTCTTGACAAATTCATCATCACAGCAATCACAATCTGAGGGATCTAATTCCGGAGGTCAAACTGCTGTAGGTAGTGATGCTTCACTATCTGGTGACGCAAAATCTGCTGCGGATTCTTCTAGTTCACAGGATGCATCTTCTGGTGGTGAAAGTGCAGGTGGAGCAAAAGCATACGAACTTTCAGAACAATCTGTTGCTAAATCTGCTTCAAGTTCTGCTGAATCAAGCATGCCAATATTTGTTATTATTGCAGTAATTATTTTAATTGCAATCTTCTTAGTTGGATATGCAAGAGATCAAAAAGATGATTATGATGATTATTAAATTAATCATCAACTTTTTTTTATTTTTTAGTAATTTTTAAATATACTTTAATTATAAACATTATATTATAGTAGATTATTTTTCAACTTATGTTTAAATAATCTTTAAAATATAATTGAATTTAATGTGATGAGGTATATTATGGTTAAAAAAATTAATATTTTATTAGTTTTATTGCTATTATTTATTTCAGTAAGTGCTGTTAGTGCAGCCGATAATCTGAATGAAACGATGGTAAGTAGCGATGAAACTATTGATGATTTAAGTATCTCAGATGATGTGATTTCTGATGATACGGGTAAAGAAGTTTTATCTTCTGTTTCACATACAGTAAATAAAAGTAATTATAATTCTTATTTTAATTCTGGAGGAAAATTAATTGCCAGTTCAGTAAATGATGGGGATACTATCAATATTGATGGTGATTTTTCAGATAAGAATTTCATTTTTGAAAAGCAAGTAAATATTGTAGGTACTGATTCTAATAGTCTTGAAAATTGTGTATTTACATTCAATTCAAAGGCTTCTGGAAGTACTGTATCTAATTTGAACATTAACAATCATAAGGAGTACAATTATGGTGTATTCCTGAATGGAGCAAGCAACTGTTTAATTACTGGTTGTACTATTAAAAATTATGGTGCATCTGCATATACAATATGTGTTGCAAACAATGCAAATTATAATAATGTTACAAACAATAAATTGACTACTTCTGGGATAACATATGGTCATGGAACAAGGTCTACACCCCCATTAATCCTAAGTGGGGCTCATCATAATTATATAGCTAATAATGATATTCAATGTGATGATGCAAATGCTATTTATTTATCAAGTTATTCCGGCGGTCCATTAAATGGTGGAAATTCCAATTTTAACATAATATTTAATAATACTATTAAATATAATGTATTGCCTACTTCCTGGAGTTATGGTATTCAGATTATGGGTACAGACAATAAAATAGATTCTAATACAGTTATTGGTGGTTATAGGGGTATTTCAACATCAGGTTCAAGAAACACCATTGTGAATAATATTATTATAAATGTCACTGGGGCTGATTTTAATAATCCAAAAATCGAATCTGGTGGAGAAACAGCTATTGTAGCATCTTCCTATTCAATTGTTGCTAATAATTCTGTGTTAAATGCTAAAATCTCTTCAACAAATTCTGGAATCTCCGTATTGGATCATTCAATTGTTGAAAATAATACCATTCAGGTATTAGGTGGATCAGGTATTCATCCGCAAGGATCAAATATTGAAATTAGAAATAATAATATCTCCACAGTTTCTGGTGCAGGAATTCTTTTTAACACATACTCATTTAACTTAACTGCTGTTGGAAATTCCATTAAAAGTCAATCTGGTGTTGGGGTTTTAGTTCAAAAACTCAGTAATAAAAAAAGACCTGGTAACTTTACTATTATGAATAATTATATTAACACTGGAAACAAGTATGCAATTGATGCAAGAGATGCTAATTCCGGTACTGTTAATGTTTTTGCTCCAAATAGTGGAAACGGTATAGTTGGAACTCCTGAAGGTGAATATGACGCTTCCAAACCTTTATATAACTTTAATGGAACAATGCATACAATCACTCCTGACAATTATGGTAATTATATAAGTGATAACGGTTATTTGACTTCCATTATTAAAGACGGTGATATTTTATACTTTGAAGGGGAATTTTCAAATAAAACAATATTCATTAATTCAGGCGTTAAAATAACTGGTAAAAATCCAAAATTTGATAATACTAAGTTTAAAATATACTGTGATGGTGTTTGGATTGAAAACTTAACCATTAGGAACGATAAGGTTTCAAATGGATGGGGTGTTCTTTTTTATAAAGTATTTGGAGCTACAGTAACTAACTGTGATATCCAAGTATATGATAAAAATGCTGCATATGCGATATATGTCGTTGAATCAGGCAATATCGATGTATTAAACAATAGGTTAAATTCATCCGGTAATTATCTTACTTATACCTTGCTGGCGCATACTGTTGAAGACTGTAGATTCATAAATAATACTATTTACACTTACGGAACTTCAGAATTGTATATTAATGGTGGAGATGTTTGTGTAGAAGGTAATGAAACATGTATTGATGGCGCTGAGAGTTGTCTTGATGGTCGTGAGTCTTGTTTGGATGGCGCTGAGAGTTGTCTTGATGGTCGTGAGTCTTGTTTGGATGGTACTGAGAGTTGTCTTGATGGTCGTGAGTCTTGTTTGGATGGTACTGAAAGCTGCACTGATGGAAATGAAGTATGTACAAGCGGAAACGCCATTGAAGGAAATCATGTTTTAAAAGAAGTTTACAGAACTTACGGTATTTTAATGGCATATTCTTCAAATAACATTGTTTCTGGAAACAAGTTGTTTGTAACATCAAAATTAAATCGCACTGTATCTCCAACCAAATCTACAAATTCACTTGTTGGTATCGATTTATATTACAATACTCATAACAACATAATTTCCGATAATGAAGTCAATGTCTGGGGTAATGACAATTATATTTATGGTGTAGGTGTTTTAGGTTATTACACTGGTCACGATGCTCCTGAAGGTCAAGGTGCAACAAACAATCAATTCATTAACAACAACATTTTTTTAGATGGAACCTACTGTGTTGAAGGAATTATAATAGGGGATGAATCTGAAAATACTACAATTACAGGAAATGTTGTTGATGCAAAAGCAGATAATGTAACTTATGGTATTAATTTGGAAATGTCTCAAAATTCAACTATTAATGATAATGAAATCACATTAAATTCAAATATTGCTTATGGGGTTGAAGTTTATGGTTCCAATAATAATATCATTAACATCAATACTTTTGATATAAATGCAATTGAAGCATATGGATTTATTCTTAATAATGCCAAATGTAATGAAATTGACTTGAATGTCATTTTTGTGAATGTAACTGGTGGTGAACTTAATTCTAGAAACTTTGATTCATTAGGCACAGGCAGTTCTGGAATTTATCTTAAATCAAATTCTTCAGACAATTCCATTGTGGAAAATAATATTACTTCAACAAAAGGATATGCAATTATTATTGATGATATTGCCATTAACAACATTATTGTTGATAATTATTTGGATTCTGAATTGGGAGTAGGTAATTTTGCAGTCAACAATACTGCAAATAATGATGTTAGAAGAAACTACAAATATATTGTAATTGGAACTCTCAAGGATGTTAATATTAAATATCTTGAAAACGGAACATTTGTCTTCACAACTTCTGATGCAAGCCTAAACGGTGCTCTTGTAGAATTCACAATCATGGGTGAGAAATATGAATCAGTTGTTGTTGATAATGGAACTGCTAAATTAGACTTTGTATTTAATGATGGTCCTGCAGACTACTTAATTTCTGCAAAGGTTTTAAAAGAAAACTTTAAGGTTACAGAATTTGAATCATCATTGTCTGTTGATGAGGGTGATTTAATAGTGTCTGTCGAAAATGTTGTTGGAGCTATTTCAAAAGATGCTAAGTTTAGTGCCGCTATTAAAAATATCTTAGGAAATCCTGTATCTGGAATAACTGTTGAATTTAGCATAATGGATGATGGTTATCCGGTATATGTCGGAAAAGCGACCAGTGATAAAAACGGTATTGCCACATTAAATGCACAAATTCCTGAAATTTATGGTGATAATCCTGCTGTTGTTGCAGAGATTAATAATCCTGATTATTTCGAGTCCACATCAGCATCCGCTAATGTAACTGTATATAGACTTAATTCAACTAGTATTTCAATTAATTCAAAAGTTTATCCTGCAGGTATTTTAGCTGTTTTGAAAGATCAGAATGGTAATCCGTTGAAAAACAAAAAAGTTAATTTGATGATCGGTTCTGTAAAATACGATGTAACCTCTAACTCTAAAGGTGAAATTATTTTGCCATCTGTATCCAGAGGATCTTATACTGTTCACACTTCATTTGCAGGAGATGATGAATTCCGCTCATCTTCAAGCAATACTAAAGTAAAAGTGATGCCTGCAATAACTGGAAATAAAAATTATTCCGTTTACTATGGAAACCAAATAACATACAAAGTCCGTATTGTTGGTTCCAATGGTAAATATGTTGGTGCGGGCAAAGTAGTGTCAGTTAAAGTCAATGGAAAGACTTACAATCTTAAAACTGATAAGAGCGGTTATGCATCTAAAGCGTTTAAGTTTAAATTTGGCACTTACACTATAACTGCTCAGTATAATGGTGATAAAGTTTCAAACAAATTAACTTTCAAACCAACTGTCATAGCTAAAGATATTACTAAGAAAAAATCAAAAACAATTAAATTTTCCGCTAAATTAGTAGATAAAAACGGTAAGGTGTTAAAAAATAAAAAAATCACTTTTAAAATCAAAGGAAAAAAATACACCTCTAAAACCAATAAAAAAGGTATTGCTACCGTATCTATTAGTAATTTAAAAGTGGGTAAATTTACCATATCTTCAAGTTATGGCAAATGTGTTGTGAATAATAAAATAACTATTAAATAAAGGTCTTAACCTTTATTTTATTTTTTTTTCAAGTTTTCTTTACTAAATTTTAAATATGATTATTAACTACATTTTAAATGTAGTCGTATTTTTTTTAATTCTTATGGACTATTGTTTATTATATTTATTATAAAATGAGGTGTAATTATTAAAGGGAAGAATATGTTTATTTCATTAATCTTACTTTCAGTAGTATTATTATCTGCTAGTGTAGCCTTTGCTGCAACTGATGATAATGCAACTGTTTCTGAAGTAAATAATGAAATAGCTATTGGTGAAGATACTTTAACAGCATCTAATGATGTTGTTATTCAAGAAAATGATACTTCTTCTGCTGAAAGTAATGTTGTAACTAATAGTACTTTTTATCAGTACTTTGATAACACTGGTACTATATATGCAAATGTTACTTCAGAAGAATTGGTATTCGAAGGAGATTTCTCAAATCTCGGCGTAGATAGCATTATAATTAATAAACCTATTAAATTCTCAGGTAATGATGCTACAATTAATGGAATTTCAATTAATATCAACTCAGATAATGTAACTGTTGATGGTTTTAAATTGATTCAGAATACTGCTCCAGAGGTTATTTATGCAAATGCTTCTAATGTTCAAATTTCCAACAATGTTATTGAATTTGAAGATGCAGCAAAATATAACAGTTATGGAATTTGGGCATATTGTGTAGATAATTTTAGGCTTATTAACAATGCAATTACTTATGTTGGACATACTAACGGCACTACAATTAATAATGTTGTCCGTGTTGAAGGTGAGGGCTATAGAAAAGCAAATAATGTTGTAATCAGTGGTAATGTATTCAATATCACTATTCCTTCAGCCCCTGTTCAATATGATGATAATCTTAATAGTGTTGATTATACTAATGGTATAGTTGTTTTGGGTGCTGAAAATGTAACTATTGATGATAATGAAATTACTCTCGAGTATAATAACGCTACAGCTGCTTTCGATACAATCAAAGTAATCGCAGCAGGTAATTCTAATTTCGACTATGATGAATTTGATTACTTATATACTTGTAAAAATGTAAATATAACCAATAACGTTATTGTCGCTAAAGGACATTCCTTCATTTATGGAATTCATGTTGTTGCAGATAACTTTTTAATTGACAACAATAATTTAAATGTTTCATCAGACAGTCATTATGCTGATGCAATTACAGTTGATGGACCTTCTGATGTAGGTATGGTGTCCAATAATAGAATGGATGTCAAAGCTCCAAATCTCGCATTTGGTATTTACTCATTTCCATATATGGGTGCTGTTGTTGGCATGACTGCTGACAATAATATTATTACTGCTGATGCTTATGCTTCCTGTGGTATGGAAATCGTTCAGGATAATCCTACTATCTCCAACAACGTTATTATGGTAACTGGTAATCACACAACAGGTATTGTTGCAAACATGAACAAAAACGGTACTATTTCAGACAATTTAATTGCTAGTTTAGGTTCCAATATTGGAAAAAATGGTACTGGTGATTCTTTAATCCATCCTGAAAGTACTGGTATTGGCGTTAAAGGTGATACTTTAATATTAAATAATTCTATTGCTTCAACTTCCATTGGTGTAAATCTTATTCAAGGCGGTAATTTCACATTAACTAACAATAAAATGGAAATTAGGGCTAAAGGAGATACAGACAACTATGGAGTTTATGCTAAAGATATTGATGCTTTAGTTGCTTCTGATAATGAAATTCACTTTGAAGGAAATACTGATGGAACCATTTTCTCCAAAGCATTCAATGTTGAGGGTGTTGACGATGCTTTAATAAAAAATAATATCTTTGAGGCATCTTTAATTTCCGCTGATGTTGATTGGATGTCTGGTGCTAGATATAGTGAAGGTATTGCAATTGTAAATTCTCCAGGTGCTATTTTCCAAGATAATCATGTGGGTGTTACTTTTACTAATTTCACTGGTTTTTATGATACTATTTATGCTATTGATTTAGCTAATTCACCTGATTCTGTAATTTCTAACAATAATATTCAGGCTGCTGGTTACAGCTATATCTATGCAATCACTGTAACTTCTGCTAATTTCACTATTGAAAATAACAATGTAACTGCTATTGCATTGGGTAACTGTGCTTATGCTATTAACCCAGATAATGGTGCATCTGGTATTGTGAAAAATAATACTCTTGCTGCTTTAGCTCCTAATGCAACTTATACTGTATATTCAATGATGTATGGTAGTTCTACAGGAATGAATATAGATTATATTGGTAACCAAGCTTACGGTAATGCATATTATGTTAATGTCTTTGACGTTGCTGGTGCTAGCGAAAATATTATCAACAACACAATAATTGCTGAAGGTAATTATACTGTTGCTATTTATTCAGGTTCTAAAGAAAATGTTATTTCTAATAATACTATCAGAGCATTAGGATCTGGTAAAGGTAATAAGGAAATACCATATACTAAGAATGAAAATTTAGCAATCAAACTTGCAGGTGCCAATGCAGTTATTTCAGATAATTATATTCAATCTGCAGAAGGTGATGTTGCAATTGATTTAGGTAATACTAATGCTACTGTAGAAAACAACTTTATTGCTTCTAAAAAATCTGTAGGTAATTCTGCTGTTGCTAATGAAGGTCCTGTTGCAACATTAACTAATAATACTCCAGCATTAAAACTTATTTTAGCATCTCCTAAAGAGGATACTAATTATGTTGATGGTGTTATCTATGTTGTAATGGCATATGATGAAAATGGTGACCCTGTTGCTAATCTTACTCTTATATCTGTAGTTGATGGTAATCTATTAAATGCAACTACTGATGAAGATGGTTATGCTGCATTTGTTGCTGATTTAGATGCAGGTTATTACGTTGCTGAAACTGCATTTTATGGTAATGATGTATATGGTCCAAAATCAGTCAAAACATCCATTAATGTTGAACCTTCAGCAAGTAAAATTGTAGCATCTGCTTCAAAAACTATTTTATTGTCTGCTGTTAAAAAAGGAACAACCTTCAAAATTACATTAAAAGATATGAAGGATAATGGATTAGCTAAACAAAAAGTTTCTATTACATTTAATGGTAAAACCAAAACTTATACCACTAATCCATTAGGTGTAATTAACTACAAACTTTCAGCAACTAAAATAGGCACTTATAAGTTAACTATGAAATTCGCTGGTGACAATAATTATGTAGCAAGCAATGCTACTTCAACTATTAAACTCACCAAAGAAGCTTCAAAAATAGTTGCTGCTAAAAAGACTTTCAAAGTTAAAGTTAAAACTAAAAAATATGTTGTAACTTTAAAAGACAGTAAAAATAAAGTTATTAGCAAAGCTAAATTGACCTTAAAAGTCAATGGTAAAACCTACAAAGCTACTACCAATGCAAAAGGTAAAGCTACTTTCAAAATTACCAAATTGACTAAAGCAGGTTCTTACAAAGCTGCTATTAAGTTTGCTGGAAATGCTTATTACAAAGCATCCACAAAATCCGTTATAATTGCTGTTAAAAAATAGAGATTTTTAATCTCTATATTTTTTTATTTTTTCATGTAGATGTCTGAATTTATATTTCTTATTTTTATACTAATCATTATTTTTAATTAATTTTCCACTCATTTTAATGAGATTGATATTTTTAACATGTTATTTAATTGCTCATTATTCTGTTTAAATGACATGAAAAATTTGAGCAATATGTGGGTGATTTCTGATAATTTTGAAAATTCTAAAATTAATCTGTTGCATCCATACATTTACATAATTAAAAAGTTTATTTTCTAATGGTGCATTAAAAATATTTGATGTTGGTATAATTATCTTGTAAAAATTAGTCGTGGTGTTGGTTTAATTATATCTAAAATTAATATAGTGTGGGTAAAATAAATTAGCAAAAATGGCTAATCTATTTCATCGCATCTTTGACCCTGTCAAAGATTCCTTTTTCAACATGTTTAATTTCATCGCCACTAACTTCAGCAAATTCGGCGAGTAATTCTTTTTGTTTTGAGTTTAATTTTTTAGGAACTACAACATTGACTGTGACATACATATTTCCTCTACCGGAATGTCTGTAGGAAGTCATACCTTGTCCTCTCAATTTAAATACGGTTCCGCTTTGTGTACCTGGGGTAATCTTAAACTCAACTTCTTTTCCTTCAATGGTTGGAATGCTTATTAAATCACCTAATGCTGCTTGTGGGAAACTAATTTGCTGTTCGTAGTATAAATGATCTCCTTCACGTGCAAATTGTTTGTCTTTTTTAATGTGAACGGTTACAATTAAATCTCCTTCAAGACCTGCTGCCTCACCACAGTTTCCTTCACCGGAAACTCTTAAGTGGTTGCCCTCATCAACTCCTTCGGGAATTTCAATTTTAATTGTTTTTGTTTTTCTTTTACTGCCTTTTCCATGACATTCAGGACATGGTTCTTTAATGATTTTTCCAGTACCGCCACATTCTCTACATGGTCTTACATTTACCATTTGACCTAAAATTGTGTTGCTGACTTCTTTAATTTGTCCTGTTCCGCCGCATGTTTTACATGTTTCAGGTTCTACACCTGGCTTGGATTTGGAACCATTACATGTAGGACATAGTTCACTTCTTGTAATCTTGATTTCTTTATCGCATCCATTAAATGCTTCTTCTAAAGTAATTGGAACTTCAGTATAAATATCTGAACCTCTTTGTGGACCGGTTCTTCCACGTGAACGAGCACCTCCACCAAAACCGAACATATCGAATATGTTTCCAATGTCGAAACCTTGGAAAATATCATCAAAGTTCACATTTTGATAGAAATCTTCTGCAGTAAATCCATCCATTCCTGCATGACCATATTGATCATATCTTTGACGTTTTTCATTATCAGACAAGACAGCGTAAGCTTCACTTACTTCTTTAAATTTTTCTTCAGCATCTGGCTCATCACAAACATCTGGATGGTATTTTCTGGCTAATTTACGATAAGCTTTTTTAATTGTCTTTTCATCTGCA
>ONUN01000061.1 GCA_900320955.1 uncultured Methanobrevibacter sp.
TATTAAACAGTTAATTAAAACTTTTTAAAAATATTATAAAATTTTCAGATAAGTTTATATATACCTAAATAAATATAATAAGTTAGACTTAACTTGAATTTTTATAAAGTTAAAATGAATAAGTTAAGTCAGAATTAACGAGGTTAAATTAAATGTATAAATTTGATAAAGAACAAGAAGTTTTTGACTTCGCAGGAGTCAAAATGGGTGGTCAGCCTGGAGAATATCCTACTGTGTTAGCAGGAACAATATTCTATGGTGGACACAACATTCTTAACGATGAATTAACAGGAGATTTCGATAAAGATAGAGCAGAACAATTAGTAAATGATATGGCATCCATTTCCGATGTAACCGGTAATCCATTCATTGTACAAGTTTTCGGACAAACAGTGGAAGCACTTCCAAAATATATTGAATATATTGGAGAGATTTGTGATGCCCCATTCCTTATAGATTCAACATCCGGTGATGCAAGAGTTGCTGGTGCACAGTACGCTGATGAAACCGGATTAACAGAAAGAGCAATATATAATTCGATCAATATGGCTGCAGACAAATCCGAGTTAGATGCACTTGCTGAAACCGACATTTCTGCTTCAATTATCTTAGGATTCAACCCAATGAATGCTACCGTTGAAGGCAAAATGGCAATGTGGGAAGATGGAGATGATGGTGCATACGAAAAAGGTTTACTTGAAGTAGCTGCAGAATGTGGAATTGACAGATTCATGATGGATACAGCTGTTACACCTTTAGGTCAGGGAGCAGGTATCGCTGCGAGAACTTCATTTGCTGAAAAAGCAAAATGGGGATATCCCGTAGGATCAGGAATTCACAACGTACCATCCGCATGGGACTGGTTAAGAGAATACAAAAAAGAAGGAAACAAAACTGCATTCACTGTTTGTGATATTGGTGCAAATATCGTGCAAGTAATGTGTGCAGGGGACTTTGTTCTTTTCGGACCAATCGAAAATGCAAGCATAGCATTTCCAGCAGTAGCTCAAACAGACATGTTTATATCCGAAGCTGCAAAACCTTTAGGAACCGAACCTGTTGATTATCACCCTATGAACAAATTGGTATAATATCATTTGTTAATACATTTTCAAACCTCAATGAAGATTTGTTCAATATCCATTAACAAATCTTAACATAAAAGTATAATACCGAATAAGTACTGGAGCAAGCACCTCCAGTACTCTAATTTTTAGTTTTAATTTCCCCACAAATTTCCTTTATTTTGAATTTAAATATAATCCACTAGCTTGAACTTTTGGATTTAAAAGAACAACATTATCAAGTACACTTTATTTTTTAAACATATTTTAAAAAATTTCAAATAAATTTTATATCAGCAATTGTTTTAACGAAAATCAATAAAATCAAATAAAATCCTAAAAAACCTTATAAAAACTATTTTTTAAAATTAATATTATTTTTAACCCCTATTTTAAAAAAACAAGAAAAAATAAGAAATATATGACACACCAATATTCTAAAAAAATATCAACCATACTTGAAAAATCAACCCCTTTATATACTATAAGAAATTACTTTTAATTAACTGTAGGTGATTGTATGAAACGATTTACAAAAATGGAATATGAAAGTCCTGACGACATGGTTTTTGGATTTGCAAAACATCCTGTAAAAACAAAATATGATATGGAAATTGGAGCAGGATATGTAAACCCGATAATAAAAGTAGCTCCTAAAGAAGGCAGTGAAAATTCCATGGAAAGTATGGTTGCAGAATGCAGAAACATAACAATAAGCGCATGCCAAAGAGCTTTAAATATTGGTCTTCCATCATTTATCATTGAACAGGAACACATTGCTCAACAAACAGCAAACCCGGAATGGGCTGGTGCATGTACCCAGGCACAAGTGGAAGTTCTAGAAAAGTTCCATGACGAATATGGAATTAAGGTAGCCCTTAAAGCAACCCCTGCAGACATAAGGGATGAAGAAAAAGGCTCAAACTATAGAACTTCAGAACAATACCAAAATGTGATGGAATCCATCGAACAATGCTGTGAAAATGGTGCATCAATAATATGTATTGAAACTACCGGAGGAAAATCTGTTTCAGATTACGGTATTTCAAGAGGAGATCCAAGAGCAATACTATTTGGTATTGGTGTTTTAGGAAGCATAGATATGGAATTCATGTGGGAAGAGATTGTAAAAATCTGTAACAAGCACAAAGTAATTCCCGGAGGAGACACCAACTGTTCACAATCCAATACTGCAATGTTTTTAGCTGGAGGATTGCTTGACAAAGATTGTTCACATACCTTAGCGGCAATTGCAAGAGGAATTGGTGGAGCAAACAGTTTAGTTGCTGTTGAATGTGGTGCAAAAGGACCTTTAAAAGATTGCGGATATGAAAATCCAATAGTCAAATCCATCAGTGGAGTCCCAATTGCAACAGAAGGTAAAAATGCAGTTTGTGCACACTCAGACCTGATGGGTAACCTGATTGCAGGAATCTGTGATTGCTGGAGTAATGAATCCGTTTACCACAGAGAAGAAATGGGCGGAACAACTCCAGAAGTATGGCTTCAGGCAACTGGATTTGAAGCTGCATTAATGAATACAGCAATCCAAACTGGTGAAGATAAAACTTTAAGAGATTTGTACACTCTAACTGACAAATACAGAGACCCGCAGGCATTAATATTGGCATATGACAATGCATATAGAATAGGTGAAGCGATAGTAGAATACGGAGACGATCCATATCAAAGAAGCATTGCAGCTGCATTGGAAGTTGGAAAAATCATTACTGAAGCAGTTGAAGCTAAAAAGATACAGTTAACAAGATTTGAACAAGACAGCTTAAATAGCGCAATTAGAACATTTAATAAATTGCCAGATGACTCATCTAAATTTATTAAACGTAGCGTAAGAAGATACGGTCGTAAAGTTGAAGATTTCGACCCTAAAAATTATGAATTATAAGAGGGATTGAAATGAGTTATAAAGATTTGGAAGATAAAATAACACAAGATAAAATTGCTATTCGATACAATGTTGTCGCTGAAGGAGCTGCAATGAAAGCAGAAGACTATCCTGAAGTAAAAGAAATTTTACCAACAGAAGAACCATTCAGAAAAATAGCTTTAGAAATACTATACGAAGATAAGATTAACGCATTGAAAGATGTCAAAAAATCCCTTGAGGAAGGTTATTCCCCAATCGAATTAATCAATAATGCATTAATGAAAGGAATCGATGCAGTGAGCACATTATATACAAAAGGAGTTTATTTCTTGCCTGATTTGATGCTTGCTGGAGATGCAATGATGGAAAGTGTTAAGGAATGTGAAAAGGTTCTTGGTCGCAAAAGTGATACAAAAGGAACTGTAGTATGTTTTGTAGCTGAAGGAGATCCCCATGACATAGGTAAAAACTTGATTTTAATGTTTTTAAGAGCAGGAGGATTTGAGGCTATTGATTTAGGACGTGATGTTGCAGCACAAAGAGTTGTTGAAGCAGTTAAAGAATACGATCCATTATTCATGACAGGTACAGCACTCATGACCACAACAATGACCGCATTCCCTAAAGTTGTCGAAGCGCTTAAGGAAGCAGGTCTTGAAGTTCCGGCTATCGGATGTGGTGGTGGAGCAGTCAGAAAAGATTACGTTGAAACAATGGACATGACAGTTTATGGTGTTGAAGCATACCACACACCAAAATTAGCGGACGCTATACTAACTGACAATAAGAATTGGGAAGATTTAAGAAAAGAATATAGTGATATTGTCGGAGAGTTCGTATCAGAATATGCAAGCTAAGATAATATGGCAGAACATACTGGAATTGCAATAGATATTGGAACAAGTGGTATCAGAGCCCAAAGCTATGATTTAACCACTGAAAAAACAATATCTACAGCAATCACTTTAAGACATCCTTTACCTGGTGCAAATGTAATTGACCATTTGCATTTTGCTATTGATATTGGGCAGAATCAAGCCCATAAATTATTAATTAATGCAATTAATAAAGTCATTAACAGTTTAGATGTTAACAATGTTGAAAGATTATCAGTTTGTGGGAATCCAATTCAATTATCTCTTTTCAACAATATTGAAATAAGAGATTTGGCTTATTGGGGAAAAAATGCACTGAAAAATCAAAACATCACACCCCCTTCCAGAAAATCCAAAAAGATAAATGCATCTGAAATTGGATTAGACGTTCCTCCAAATACCTACGTTTATATCCCTCCTGCAATTAAGCATGAAATCGGAGCGGACGCACTGGCAATGCTTTATAAATCAGGAGCTCTTGATAAGGATGAGGATTCATTGATAATTGATTTTGGAACAAATGCCGAAATGGCATTGATTGTAGAAGGAGAAATTTACACCGCTTCAGCAGCTGCAGGACCTGCAATTGAAGGTCAGACAATTGAAAAAGGAAGATTGGCTTCCCCAAATACAATTTGTGATATTGCAAAGGAAGGCAATAATTGGAGAATGAAAATCCTTGATGATGATTTGCTTGTTCAAAATGGAGATTTGATAAATCCACTCAATGGAGATTCCATTGAAAAAAGTGACATGACCGCTTGTGGAATAACAGGAACCGGTGTAATTGCAGCATTCTGCCTTGGAATAGAAGATGGAATCATTGAAAACGGGAAAATCAAAGAAAAAATCTACCTTCAGGATGACATTTATTTAACTGAAAACGATATAAACAATATAGGGAAAGCCTTGGGCGCTTTCAAAGCTGCTGAATTGACTTTAGCTGAAAGTTCGGATATTTATTTGGATGAAATTGATTCAGTTTATATGGCTGGAGCATCAGGATTTTATGTTGATGCATTGAAGTCTATGAAAATAGGTCAGATTCCACCATCTTCAACAGAAGTATTCCAAATTGGAAATACTTCCCTTGCAATGGCTAAAGACATTGTTTTGAATCCGCAACTTCTTGATGAACTGCAACAGATAGCTGACGATATTGAAAACAATCATATAATGCTTGCCACTTCAGAAATTTTTGAAAAGATATATTCACTGGAATTGGCGATTTATGAAGAGGGATTGCCCTTTGAAAAGTATGAGGAATGGCTTTCAAAATATGGATATCAGGAAATGCCTCCCCTTGAAGAAAACCCCCAAATTCATAAATTATTTGAAAAGGACATATCCGATGCTGGAGATAAACCCATTAAAAGCATTGACATTTCTAATACCATGAAAACAACATTTGATGATTGCATTTCATGCATGGAATGTGTGAATAATTGTCCGGAAAATGCATTATCCTTAAAGAAAAATGAATTCAGTTTAAGAAGCGATTTGTGTTCAGGACTTGGATGCTTAAGATGTGTCAGAAACTGCAAACAGAATGTATTTAAATACAATCAATTTTACAAAAAAAGTGATAAAAATGAATTATAAAGAAAACCTTAAAAACGCACTTACAGGACAAACAGTTGAAAGAAAACCATTTGTAAGTGTAACTCAACTCGGAACAATAGATGCAATGAACCATTATGGACTAAAATGGCCAGATGCACACAAAGATGCCAATCAAATGGCAACACTTGCAAGCTCTTTATATGAACTTGCAGGACTTGAATGTGCAAGATTGCCATTCTGCCTAACTGTAGAAGCAGAAGCATTGGGATGTGATGTTAATCTCGGAAGTAACGAAAGGGTTCCAGAGGTTGAAATCTCACCATTTGAATATGCTGATGATATTGAAGCTACAGATGATTTTACAAAAAGAGGAAGAATACCTGTTGTTTTAGAAGCAATTGATATCTTAAAAGAAAAATATGAAGAATTACCAATAATTGTTGGAATTACCGGCCCATTCACATTAACAGGACATCTGCTTGGAATTGAAAATCTTGTAAGATATATGAAAACAGACATCGAAGAAGTGGAAATAGCAGTTGAAAACTGTGTTGATGTGAGCATGGACTACATTGAAGAAATCCAAAATCACGGAGCAGATGTAATATGTGTTAACGAACCAACTGCATCTCCAGAATTAATAGCACCTGATGATTTTAAATCATTGATTAAACCTAATCTTGAAGATTTGGCCGATTACATTGAAGTATTAAAAGTATTGCACATCTGCGGATCCACACAGCCAATTATTAAAGATATGGCAACCTGTGGATTTGATGGAATCAGTGTTGAAGAGGCTGTTGACATTCCTCAAGCACAAAAAGAAATAATCGAAGACAATTGTGTTATCCTTGGAAATATTTCAACTTCAAAAACATTGCTCAGCGGCAATTCAGATGAAGTTAAAGGAGATGTCAAAAAAGCGATTGATGATGGAATCGACATTCTGGCTCCAAGTTGCGGAATTGCTCCAAATACCCCATTAGATAACATTAAAGCTGCAATCAGCGAACGAAATGAATATTTTAATCTTTAATATTAAATGAAACAAATATTGTTGCAATGGAAGAATCTTGGCCAAAGCCATATTCTTCTTTTAAATATTCATCGCTTGGCGTTGACGGAGATGATGAGATAACCTCAGACACATTACTGAAATTATCCAATTCAGGAAAAGGCACAGCAGGCAAAATAAAGTACTCATTGCCCTTTTCCAAATTATGATTATGCAGAACATCCTTGAATATTATGAAATCATCACTTAAGAACTGAACGTCCTCATCATCCATATATTCTTCTTTTTGAGAATCAGTGAAAATATCATGACCCAAAACTTCCCCATCAAACATCAAAAGTAATGTCGGTGTTGGTGGCGGTCTGAAAAATCCTTTTTTAAAAATAACCAATGAAACATCCCTTTTAAAGCATTCCTGAATACCTTTATTGAAAAGAGGAATCAATTCTTCCTTACGTTGGGATTCAAAATCAATGACTTTTAAAATATTTTCAGGAGTTAATCTTTCGACACGAATAACCCCATCCAAATTCGACAATAATCCAATAATTTCCTGCATGACAATTACCTTATGCAATCCGGGCAAATTCCCAGATATGGTGCTACAGCTTTCTTAATATCTGAAGACACTTTATTTACACCATTATTAGCATCAATTATCTCACATGCATAATTTTCAGCCAATTTTAAATAGTTTTCTTTAACACCAGTCAAAAAAGTTTCATTTTCAAAAGTATCCTTACCAGAGGTTCTTGCAACTGATTTGGCAACATCCAAATCCAACAATAACAACAAATCAGGTTTTTTAGCATATTTGTTAAGAACTTCAATCCAATCGGCAGGTTCCTGATATGCCAGTGAAGATATGAAAGACCTGTCTGAAATAATTATTTTAGATTTGTCTTCCAGCTTATCCATTATCAACATTCTGTCAGCTGCAAAAAGCAAACCCAAAGTTTTTTGGACATGGTCAGTAGTTGCATCAGGGCGTTGCAAAATTCTTCGAATCAATTTTCCGACTTCAGAATCAGTTGGTTCAACCAATGTCTCTACCCTAAATCCATTAGCTTCAAGCCATTCTTTCAACATCCCAATTTGAGTTGATTTTCCAGCACCATCTATTCCTTCAAAAACTATATACATAAAATAGAATATGTTTTAATTTAATATATAATTAATTCCAAAAATAATAATGATAAATTATAGCAAGGTGTATTTATAAAATGGTTTTAGAAGAATTATTAGCTCCAGCAGGTTCGCCAGAGGTGCTGACAATCGCAATCAATGCAGGTGCTGATGCAGTTTATATTGCTGGACAGAATTATGGTGCTAGAGCATATGCTAAAAACTTTACAATGGAAGAAATTGAAAAGGCAGTTGAATATGCTCACTTAAACGGCAGCAAAATACATGTTACCGTCAACACATTAGTTAACAATTTTGAAATTGT
>ONUN01000008.1 GCA_900320955.1 uncultured Methanobrevibacter sp.
ATCAGCTTTCCCTTGGGCTTCAGACATAATGCTTGAAACAATTTTATCTGTGCCTGAGCTCATATAAATTGCCTCCTTAACCTAAGATTCCACCGAATACCATGAGTAAAATAGCAATCAAGAATCCGTAAATAGCCTGAGTCTCTGGTAATGCAGAGAAAATAATACCACGTGCAAACATGTCGTTATCTTCTACAATTGCACCAACGGAAGATGATGCAGCAATACCTTGTCCCATACCTGAACCTAAACCTGCGAAACCGATAGATGCACCCACACCCACTGCTACAAGTCCAGCTTCTACACTTAAAGCTTTTCCTCCACCTAATAATCCGGAGAAAACGAGTAATAAGATTGCAATCAAGAATCCATAAATAGCCTGAGTCTCTGGTAATGCAGAGAAAATAATACCTCTAGCAAACATGTCGTTGTCTTCTGCTACTGCACCAACAGATCCAGCAGCTGCCATACCTTGCCCTAAACCGGAACCTAATCCGGCAAAACCAATTGCTACTCCAGCACCAATAGCTGCTAAAGCAGTACCTAAAGCAATTTCTACCATATTTAATTCACCTCCTTTAAATAATATTTATTTTAATTATGTTTATTTTATATATAAATGAAAAATTTTTAATTTTATTTTTTAGTAAATGTTCTATTTGCTTTAAAAGCTTCAAATTTGCCTTTTCCTCCCATGTAAAATTGAGAGAAGAATTCAACATAATTCAAACGTAAAGCGTTAATAAATGCACCCAATACTTGGAAAGCGAAGTTTGCAATATGACCACCAACAAAGATAATGACCGCAAGGATTATTCCAATAAAAGGAATCATATCATTTACCATATTGGTTAAAATGTTAACTGTCATAGCAATACCCCCGGTAGCCAAACATAATGCTAATAAACGAGCGTAGGATAATACATCACCCATGAATCCGAAAATATCCATTACTCCATATGCACCATTAGCATAAACTAACATTCCAATACATGCAATTACTAAAATTGCGCCGATTATGTAAAAAATCATGGCTGTTCCAGGAACAAATCTATTTAAATATCCTAAAGCAAGGAAAATAACACCCGCTTCTAAAACAAACCAACATAATTGAGATCCGATAGCCTCTTTTTTATTGCCATATCTAAAGTTATCAATAGCTCCTAAAATGAAAGCTATATTAGTATAGACTACACCAATAAGAATAGCAATTATTAAAATTATATCAGGGTGGCTAAATGCATTTACAGGTTCATATACTGTAGGTAATGCGCTTCCTAAATGCAATATCCTAGAATAGAAATCACCAAGAAGACCATTTGTTAAAAGACCCAAGATAACTGCCCATAGCCCGGACCAAATTAGAATCCAACCAAATGAATGCATGGATTCTTTTACTTTACCTAATCCCCTTAATAGAACAACACCAATCAATGAAACAATTAAACCATAAGCTGCATCAGTTAAACAGAACCCAAAGAAAATAGGGAACATTATAGCAACAAAGATTGTTGGATCGATTTCATTGTAACGTACTGGAGAGTACATATCAACAAGGTATTCGAAAGGCTTTGCATACCATCCGTTTTGTTGTAAAACAGGTACATTTTCATCATCTGTTCCTTCAACTTCAATTAATTCAAAGGCACAGTGACCTTCAGAACTTTTTTCTACTAACTGTTCAACTTTTTCGGTATCTTTAACAGGTACCCATGCTTCAAGCATGTAAGAATCTTTTGTTTGAACAAATGCAGAAATAATATCGTTCTTTTCTTTTTCATTTTCTATTTGCTCTTTGAGTGCTAATATTTCATCATCCCATTGCTCAGCGACAACTCTTAATTCTGATTTAACAGTTGCACGTTCTGATTCAATTGCAGACAATCTTGCATCAGCATTTGAAATAATTTGTTGAGGAGTACCTTCAACATTTCCTATTTCAATTTTCTCAAATTCATATTTACGAAGGGTTGAATAAACCTCATCGCTAAATTCTTTTAAAGTCACCACAACGATAGTTAAATAATCTTTATCATCGCTTGGGACTGTAAACATATCTAATTCATCAGTCAAGTTACTTAATTTAGTTTTGATTTCTGAAGCAGATTCAACATTAATCCTTCCAACAGTTGTAGAAGTGTACTTAGAATCTTTTAAAAGAGCTAAATCCATGTCAAAATTAGATAAGTGTCTAGCTAAACTTTTATTAGACTTTAATTCACTTGTTTCGGAGTCGAGAGCGGCTAGTTTTCCCTCAATAACATGTGTCTTACTCTCTACTTGAGATAATGTTTCTTCAGCCTTCTTAATGAAAGCCTCAGTATCTAAATCTTCAACATTTTTTTGAACAGGTATGTCTGGACTAATGAAAGACATTAAAGTATCTTTAATCCCATGGCCTTCTGATAAAGAATTTCCCAAAAGTTCAGATATACCGTTTGTTTTCATTAAAAGTGAAGATAATTTACCTGAGTATGGAGTAGCTTTTGCGGGAGTTACTAATTCCGCTAATTCAGGATCTTGCTGAATACTATCAGAAATATCACTGATTTG
Organism: uncultured Methanobrevibacter sp.; assembly: GCA_900320955.1. Lineage (GTDB taxonomy): Archaea > Methanobacteriota > Methanobacteria > Methanobacteriales > Methanobacteriaceae > Methanocatella. Next base: position 2,554 of record ONUN01000008.1, read on the forward strand.
CACTAACCCCTGTTCATGGAGAACATCCACAATAGGAGTTACATACTTATCCAGTGTAACTATTCTAATTTTTCGCATTCTAGCTGTCTTGAACATATAATCTCACACTACAAAATATTTTTGACAATAATTGAAGCAGCCTCATCCACATTTGCCATAGCTTTCTCTTTTAATGCATTTACATCATTTTCAGAGCTAGCAGCAATAGATTTAGCTTCTTCCTTAGCTTTATCTTCTGCATCAAAAACAGTATTTTTAGCTTCTTCTTCTGCTGATTTTTTAGCATTAGAAATTATTTCTTCCGCGTTTACTCTAGATTCGTTAATTAAATCTTTTGATTGAGATTCGGAATCAATAATTAGCTGTTCAGCATCTGATTCAGCTTTTTTTATCATTGCGATTGCGTCTGATATCTCTGCCATAATAAATCACCATGGTATATTTAATTTTTATTAAGTATAATATATATCTTTTACTATATTTTTTTGAAAAATAAATCAAATCATGAGTTAAAATAAAAAATGATAACAAAAATAAAATATTTTTATAAATAAATACTATTAAAAAAAGAATTAAAAAAAATAAAGGAAAAAAAGATTACCTATAGAAAAATTTAAGGATTCCTTTAGGTAATTTCATTGAATAAGCTAAAATAGCTATTGCAATAATGATAAGACCAATTACAGCAAAGCCAATATTATAAGGAAATGCCAATATCTTATAACCTACACCACCAATGACAATACCCTCAAAGAAAAAGACTGCTTTTGTCCAACCCGGATTATAAGTTATTATAAGATATGCAACACCCAAAAGGATAAGAATAATTGATGTAGCAATTGAATCATTGGTTAATGCATCTCCCCTTACTACAGGAAGAATACCAATAATTATTAATACAATAGCCAATATCATTCCAAGCATTTTAATAGTTTTAATACGAGACATACATCAATATTTAATTATCTTAATATAAATACTATTTACTATGAACAGATGTGTTTGGATAATACTTAACAAGAATTTTGAAATGATGCTTGATGGAGAAATCTTTGAAAACAAACTACAAGACAAAAAATTCTCTCCAGGCAGAGACATATGGACAGAAGAACTCCCATTATTAAAAATAGCCGATGAAAAAATTCAAAAAGAATATGATGAGTTTAGGCAAGACATTTTAACATTATTTTTAGAACCTCAAGTCAATGAAGTATTTATTAATGCCAAAATTGGTGAAGAATCAGAATATAACAACCCATCAATATCTACACCATTGATAATAAGAAAAATAGAAGAATATGATGTTGAAGAAATTATCGAATGAAATAATATTTTATTAGAATAGTTTATTTGCTTTTTCTAGTACCTGATCCATAGTATTAAATTCCAAATCTTCACCCGTTTCAGATTTTAGTTCTGTTGTTATTAGAACATGAGGTGAAGCCCATAAATAGCTATAAGCAAAATATACAAGATTTACAAGTAATGCTGGGCCAAAAAAGAACATTCCAATCATCAAAAATAGAATATGGACATAATAATTCCCATATCTTTTCTTTTTCATTAAAATGAAATGTTTTTCTTCCTGTATTTTCTTAAATTTAGTTTCAGATAACTCTTCTGAAATCTTATTCATTTCATTAGAATTATCTGCTTTTAAAATAAATAAATCCATAATAATCTATAAGTATACTGTAAATTCATCGATTTCTTTTCTTGGAGTGTCTCTTGGTTCAGCATCCCCATAACCTAAAGGAGTAAACAATACTGGTTCTTCAGAATCCTTTAACTGCAAGAATTCTCTTGCTTTATCCGGTTTGAATGCTGCAATATAACACGTTCCAAGTCCAACACTAGTTGCTGCCAAAATAATATGGTCCATCACGATTGTTGCATCAATATCGGATATACATTTATTATCATATTTTCTAACCCATGCTTCATCGGTTTTTGCCACTACACACAATACGTAAGGTGCTTGTGTAAACCACTTAGCAGAATAGATTTCGGACAAAGCTTCTTTATTTTTCTTAGTATCAATTACATAAACTTTAAAAGGCTGGTAATTAACTCCTGTTGGAGCGATAGTAGCTGCCTTTAAAACATAATCCAATTTTTCTTTTTCAACTTCTTTATCCAAGTATCCTCTTACACTATATCTTTTGTTAATAACTTCATCAAATTCCATTTTAGCGACCTCCATATATAACATCGTCTAAATCGCAAAAACGTCTAAACTCATCTTCATCCATTTTTTCTTCATGAATATGAGCAATAATTCCCGGAACACGACCTATAATAAAAATACCCAAACCTAAATCTGGAGTAAAACCTAAATCAGATAAAATAGCGGCATTTGCACCGTCAACATTTAATTTTATACTCTTATTCTGATACACCAAATCCTCAATAGCTACCGCCAATTTGATATGTGGTCCGACAAAACCCTCTTTGATTGCCATCTGAATTAATTTTTCTGCTCTTGGATCAGTAGTATGATATCTATGGCCAAAACCAGGTATTTTTTCTTCATTTGAAATGTAATCGTTATAAATATCAATAGCCAAACTTGCAATCTGTTTGTTATCCAAATCAGAATCTTCAGTCAAAATTAATGAGTTAATTCTGGACTGATATAATTCCATTGTTTTTTCTATAGCTCCTGCATGTTTATGGCCAAAGGAAAGCAATGCTCCTGCAACTGCAGAGTTCATAGATGAACCTGATGAAGCAATGATTCTTGCAGTTTGGGTACTTGGCGGAGTTACCCCGTGGTCACAGAATGACACCAAAACATGATTAAACATTTTGCTTTCTTTAATTGAAGGTAATCTTCCTCTTAAAATTAAAAAAATCATGTCTCCATATCGAATTTTTTCTATCAAATCCTGTTGATTGTATCCTCGTGTAGTTAATTTATTAGGTTCTACATTAGAAATAGTTGTTTTTAAAGAGTGTTCATTTACATGGAAATTATTTTCTTGCATGATTAAAATATAATCTAATAGATTAATAAATGTTATAGTAAAATTAATTATAAAATTAAAGTTGATTTTCTTGGCTCAACAAAACATGATGGTCTGACTGAAACTATACGAACTCCACTGGCCCGCTGATTACCAATTTTGATAAAAGTACCTAAAACTGTAGTCTTACCGCCGAACCCCAAAGGCCCAATATTAGTTTGGTTCAATTTTTCAGTCACATATTTCTCTTCATTGCTTGAATTATCTAGATTCCCATAAATCATCGCTTTCAGCATTAATGATGATGCTTCATAATGTGTTCTTCCAATACCTATAGCAGGAATTGATGGGGTGCATCCAAGGAGTTTTAAAGAATTTTCAAGCCAATTAACAGCTTCATTAATTACAACATCAAAAGAACGCTTATGATAAACCCTATATGTTTTTGCTCTTATTTCAGGTCCTCCTCCCTGGAGTAAAAAATGAACATTCAATGTATCGGGATTTTCACTATTATCAATTAAAAAAGAAACAGGTTTCATCATTCCAGGGTCATCATAAAGACCACAGGATTGCTCAACTCTTTCAATACCACTACCTTTAACTGCCATAGGCCTTGCAGGGAGCTTATTCAATCCCCAATAAATTCCTTCATTAATCTGAGCCATTAATTCAGAAGTAATTTCCCTATTAGCACCAAGCTCAATAATCACATGAGGAATTCCAGTGTCATCACATAATGGAAATTTTGTCTTTTCTGCAACATTATAATTTTCTAGAATTTGGGTTAATGCCCACGAAGCATTTTCATTAGTTTCATTTTCAATAGCCAATTTCAAAGCATTTCTCTTATCATCTGAAAGAATAGTGCTGGCTTTAATTATAGAATCAGATACTTTATCAACAATATCCATATAATCACTCAGGAATTGCTAAATCATTGGAATCCTTAGGAGACATTACTGCATCAGGTGCATAGCGTTTTATCATCCTTTCAACTAATTTAACCTGTTTTATTCTGGCAATTGCTTCTTTTTCAGTTGTATCCCAATTATGATTGGCCGCAACAGAACCTCCAGTTTTTAAATAAACAGGAGATGCAACCTCGATAAATTTTGGAACTTCATAATGCCTAATAAAGCCTCCGGTAGATTTTGGATTTTCAGTATGTAAATCTATTGGAATATCTATTGCATTTCTAATGGATGCAAGCATATCTATTTGTAAATCTCGAACCGGATTGAGTGAATCCAAACCAATTGATTCCAGAAGTTTTGCTGAAGCAGGATTTCCATGACCTGTATGTGCAGACATCTTAAAATGAAGATTTTTTGGCAATTCTCCTTTAATCCTCATCTGGTTTAAAACGTACAATAATCCCTCATCATAGAGCAATATTCCGCGAACACCGAAACCAACTGCTCTTTTAACATCTTCAATTGCATAAATTAAGTTATCATATCCTCTTAAACGATAACCGATTCTACTTCCTTCTTTTGTATGAACCGTAGCTGAGGTATCATATATTGCTCTTGGCCCAACTGCTAAAAATAGCTCACAACCATATTCCTTTGCCAAATTAACCATTTCAATAATCTCTTCATCGCTGAGCAACATTATTCCTTTAGTTTGTGTTACCCTATGAATAACAATATTTTGATTTTGCGCTTCATCCAGAAGAGTTTTCATCGTTTTTGGTGATTGTATTCCCGGAACTTCAAATCTGAATTGTCCGCCATCCTTAAAAGTTTTATCTGATTGGAAATTGGAATCGACTTCACCAATACCAAGTTGATTTAGGAAATCTTTAGTATTATTCATTTAAAACCCCAACAACATCAGTCATTGAATAATTATCCAATTCATCAATGATAACTAGATTATTAATATTATAATTTGGATTTAAGCTTTTGAATTTATCAATCAATTCACTTAACTCATATGGATTTTCAAAATCCCCTTTAGGAATAAAAGTAATATTCTGAAATACACCATTTCTAAACTCTTCATCCAATTTTATTATTACATTAGAAGGTCTTTTATTTGGATATAAATCATTCAATTTTTCATCTTTTAAGATAAGCATCCTATCTACAAGATTTTTAATAGTATTTACTTTATCAACCGTTGAATAATTTTCAAATAAACCATATTCTACCAATTTGTCTAATGAATCAATATCAACTTCTCCCATCACCAAAGTTATGGCTACAGCATAAGGAAGACTCTGCTTTAATTCTTCCAAGTTTTTCGGATTAAAATTATTGTGATCCGCTGCAACATCATATGTTTTAACAGCAACATTTTCAATATGGACATATTCATCACCCAAACTAGCCTTTAACTTTAATGCAGTATCTATGGAAGAATGCAAATGTCTGCAAAATGGATATTTCTTGAAATATATATCCCTGACTTTAACCACACCAACATCCTCCAGAATTGAATCAAAAGAATAATTTTCACCATTGAAATCTTCGTTATAAACCATTGCCCTTAAAAATCCTTCAGAACCTTCAACTATTGTTTCGGCACCAGTAAAACCATTTCTTGCAAGAAATGCAGATAACATTCCATTATAATTTGCCTTACCAACATGAAGCACTTTACCCATACTTCCCGCATGATCAGATTCCAATAAACCTGCAGCCTGAGTTCCACATAATCCCAATGCATTCAATATCTGTGATTCATCAAGTTTGAGTAATTTGGATGCAACAGCACCTGAAACAAAAGTTCCAATAGTTCCTGTCGTATGAAAACCGTTTTCCCTATGGCGAGGATTGACCATTTTTCCAAGCAAAATTCCGACTTCATAACCTACAATAACAGCTTCAAAAAATTCTTTACCACCAAATCCATAAGCTTCAGATAATGCTAAAGCAGTTGGAAATATTACTGCACCCAAATGCGCTTGTGCCTGCCTATGGCCATCATCCAACTCTAAAGTATGTGCTGAAATACCATTTAAGAAAGCAGCATTTAATACATCAGTTTTTACACCAGGTTTTCCAATAATTGATGCTTCCAAACCTGAATTGCCATTATCATGAAATATCTCATTAATAGTATTGAAAGCTATTGCTGGTGAGTTTTCATTAGCTCCCCTGTATGTTACACCAAAAAAATCAAGGAAAGCTGCTTTAACAGTATTGATTGACTCAACAGTAGCTTGTTCATAACGATAATTTGAAATAAATTTAGAAATATCTTGCAAAAACATAATAATCTCAACATTATGTATGTAAAAATAATCTTAAATAGTTTATCTAAAAAATATTAAAAAGAAATATTGTCTTTTTGTACAGGAATTCAATGGTTTATTAATCATAATATATTTAAACAGCTGGAACTCCTGTTAAAACAAGAACAATATGTGCCACAATTGCCGCACCGAAATAAGTTGCTGCAATAACCAGCATTGTTATAATAATAGCTCTCCAACCCAATGCCTTGAATTCATCCCAACTTTTACCCATTCCAATACCAACATAAGCCAAGAATACGGTAACGATAGATAAAAGCTCGACTTTTGAAACATAATAAAGTACAAATTCAGAAGTAGGCATTACCGGAAGCGCCAAAACAATACCTATTACACTTATATAGAGAATTGATGAAATATTAAAAGGAAGTTCCCTTTCCATCCACACACCAGCAAGCGTAATAAAAGACAATATCCCCATACCAACCAGGGAATCAGTCATCGGATGCTTGTATCCTATATAATTACCTATAACTGTAATAACTGAAAATATAATTAATAGCCTAATCCAATTGAAAATACCATGAACAGTAACATTTTCAGATCCGTCAATAAAATCAGCCATTATCATCATCCTCCTTTTCTTTTACAAGAGATCCCCTTCCAATTTTTGGTTCCAGGAAATTATAAAACTTTTCAGTTATCGGAAGGGCAATGAAGATAACTATGTAAATACCAACACAGAATGAAAGCAAATTACTAAATCCTGCAAATGCTTCAATACTACTTTCCAATCCAGGAAATGCTGCTAAAGTCGGTCCAATAGCCGCCGCATTCATACTGGCACTACCTACACCACTAGCCATAGCAAATGCATAAGGATGTAAAGGTAAAAATGAAAGTGATAAAGTAACTAAAAAACTGATAAATATTGTACCGATTACAGTACCAATAATAAATATAGCAAAAACTCCTCTTGATTCAGGAGAGTTAAATCCATATTTATCAACAACAACAGCAACGTTAGGTTCACGACCAATAGAATTGGTCATACCAATAGATTCTTTTTTAAATCCTAAAAGTAAAGCAATAGGAAGAACCAAAATAGTTGCTAAGTGCCCTATTTCCTGCAATATTAACGCGGGACCCATTTCAAAAATTAAATGAATAGATTGACCGCTTGAAATAGCTAATTTAGCAATCAATACACCAATAAAAAGCATCATAGCTCCTTCAGCAATACGGGCTTGTTTTTTTTTAATCCACCTAATATTTTTATCCAAATAGAAAATTAAACCTAACATAATTGTATAAATCAACGGCATGATTGTAATTGCAACATTTTTTGTAATTGGAATATTAACTGTTCCAATTAATTCAGCTATGATTACTAAAAATAGTACAGTACCATGTAATCGATAGTCTCTCCAAGGATTTTTCTTTAAAATCCTCCTATCAGTTTTTTCACGATAAATATGTTCAACTTTACCATCATTATCTCTATCTGAAATAAAAACCCACCCCAAGCATATAATGCCAATATCAAAAAATCTATACTAACACTATTACTATCTTAAAACTCATTTATAAATTAATAAGTTTTTATAGATAAAAATTCATAAAATATGAATAAAAAATAGTAATGAAGTTCTCAAAATGAGAATAAATTTTTAAGCAGCCGGTACTCCAGTCAGTACCAGTATAATGTGGGCAACAATAGCTGATCCATAATAAGTTGAAGCAATAACCAAAATAGTAATAATAACTGCTTTCCAACCTAAAGCCTTGAACTCATCCCAACTTTTACCCATTCCAATACCAACATAAGCCAAAAATACTGTTACAATAGATAAAAGTTCTATTTTTGAAACATAATAAAGTACGAATTTCGATGTCGGCATTCCTGGAAGCGCTATGACAATACCGATTATACTTATATAAAGAATTGATGAAATGTTAAAAGGAAGTTCCCTTTCCAACCACACACCGGCAAGCGTAATAAGAGACAATATTCCCATACCAATGAAAGCCTCACCTATCGGATGCTTGTATCCTATATAATTACCGATAACAGTAATGACTGAAAATATAATTAACAATCTAATCCAATTGAAAATACCATGAACAGTAACATTTTCAGTCCCATCAATAAAATCAGCCATTATTATCATCCCCATCTTCTTTTACAATAGCTTCCCTTCCAATTTTCGGTTCCAAATAAGCATATAATTTTTCAGTAAGTGGAACGGCAATAAATATCACTATATAGATACCAATAGAAAATGAAAGCAAATTACTGAATCCTGCAAAGGCCTCAATACTAGTTTCCAAATTAGGAAATGCAGCTAAAGTAGGACCCAATGAAGCAGCATTCATACTGGCACTACCTACACCACTAGCCATAGCAAATGCAAATGGATGTAGAGGAATAATGGAAACAGAAAGGCTGGCCAAAAAACTAATGAATACAGTTCCAATTATTGTTCCGACAATAAATAATGCAAAAATACCTCTTGATTCCGGAGAATTAAATCCGTATTTATCAACGATTACGGCAACCTCAGGTTCACGACCAATAGAACTGGTCATACCAATACTTTCTCTTTTAAATCCTAAAAGTAAAGCGACAGGAAGAGCAATGAAAATTGTAGCTAAATGTCCCAATTCCTGCAACAATAATGCCGGACCCATTTCAAAAATCAGATGTATAGACTGACCACTAGAAACCGCCAATTTAGCAATTAATACACCAATAAAAAGCATCATAGCCCCTTCAGCTATTCTAGATTGTCGTCTTTGAATCCACTGAATATTCTTATCCAAATAAAAAACTAAACCCAAAACCATAGTATAAAGCAATGGCATAATTATAACTTCAACACCTTTGGCAATAGGAATTTCAATAGGTCCGATAATCTCTGCAACAATGACCAAAAGAAGTACAGTACCATGTAAACGGTAATCTCTCCAAGGATTTTTCTTTAAAATTCGCTTATCCGTTTTTTCACGATAAGGATGCTCAACATTACCCGATTGAAGACCTTTTTTTAACATAACAATTTCCCCCATAAAACTTTTCAGTTAATTAATAAATACATCAAAGCACTATTTAAATTAATACTATTTAAATGTCAAAATTTCATAAAATATGAATAAAAAAAAGTAATTTTTGTAAAATAAGTTCTCAAAAAGTGAATAAATAAAAACACAATAAAAATTATTAAAATATTAAAAAAATAGCAAATAAAAGTTAATTTAAAAATTACATTCTACAAATTGGTTTTGATAAGTGTCTGCGTGCACTAACTGGAGTTTCATAAAATTTACCATTATTTAACGAACGTTCAATTTTAAATTTCACTTTTTGTGAAGATTTTATTTTATTTCCACATTTTTTACATTTGAATCCTTTACCTTTTCCGGCAGAAGTCATTCTTTTTCCACATTCGCAAACAGGATTTCTATACTCAACATCATTTAACTCAATTACCTGGAATTTTTCAATATTGAATGTATTCTGCTCACCAATACCGCCATATAATTTTATTACATCACCGGCACAAAGATGAGAAACGATTTTTCTAAAATTCTTAGTCGGCTCATAAGCCCCACATTCAATCTCACCGGTTTCATCAAATACTGTGAAAAACATGTGACCCCCGTCAATAACATGAGGATTATCTTTTACTGTAACAGTTATTTCATAGCATCCGAACTGTTTCATTTGAGAAATATTATCTGCTTTTTGAATATGCATATCAGTATGCTGGTTGGTTAAAAAAATACAGTAATCTTCAATTGGTTCGGATACTTCAACAATATCTTTAGCCTTATTTAATGATTCAACATTATTTGATCTTATCCCATATAACACAGGACATGGTGTTTTAGGTTCAATGGCAATATAGCCTTCAGAATAATCAACATTTTCAAAAGTATCTGGGAAAGTCTCCTCATCCATCATTATTACAGAATCATAATCTATCTGACGTTTAGTTCCATAATTTTCAGGAGCCCTATATGTCAGTAATTCATATGTATAATCATTTAAAGGTAAACTAATGGCTGCAATAGAACCAATGATGCCTCTTCCCTTTTTAAATTTATGAATTTCACATCCAATAGATTTACCGAATTTTTCTGCCTCTTCAATTGTAATGAATGAATATATGGCCTTAAAAGCATAATCTTCCATTTCTTTTGTAATTTCACCATCATAAAAAATTACGCCAGGATTAGTGTTATCACAATCAAACATAGATAATTTTGAAACTTCGTCTAAAACAATCTCTTTAGCCGAAGCCGCTTTTTCATCATTAATTATTTTAAAAGATACACCGCCGTTACCTCGAGTCTTAAAACGAGCAAAAGGATTTAATCTAATCAAACGAGGATAACCAACAATATCAATATTTTTTTCTTTTAGCCTGCGAATAATATCACATGCCAAATAGGTTGTGCACATGCCATCCGGAGAATCAGTATCATCTATTCCAATATACAAATAATTAATTATAATCACCTTACAATTAAATTATTTATACAAAAAAGTAATATATAATTTTTTAAAGAATATAATAATTGGTTGTATTAATATGTTAACTCGAGGCAGAATGTTACAAGAAATAGAGAAATTATTAATCGCAGAAGGTTACAAAACTTCTGATATTTATGATCAAGGTTCTTTTGATATTGTTGCTCGTAAAAACCTATTAATTTTACTTTTAAAAACTTTTATTAATATCGATAGCGTGAATGAAAAGAATGCTCAAGAAATGAAGCAGTTGGCCAATATTTTTTTAGCTTCACCCATAATAATTGGAGCGAAATCAAGAAACGGTATTCTGGAAGAGGGAGTAATCTATGAAAGATACGATATTCCAACCATCGGTCTCGATACATTGAAAAATATGATACTGTACAAGGAATATCCTGAAATATTAGCTGACCGCGGAGGATATTTTGTTAAAATTGACGGTAACGTTATTAAACAATACCGGGAGGAATACTCACTTTCCCTAAAAGATTTGGCAGACCTTGCCCATGTTTCAAGAGCTACAATGTATAAATATGAAAATGAAATAGTCCGGGCAAATACCGAAACCGCAATGATTTTGGAAGAAATATTAAATACAAAAGTTACACTGGACATCGATATATTAAAGTACAATCAAGAAGATCAAATCCAATATCAGCAAACAGGTGAAGGAACTGAAGATTTATTAAAATTGGGATATGGAGTTGTTTCTACAAGTAAAAGTCCTTTTGATGCTGTTGCAAAAGATGACAATTCATCATTAATTGCCAATGTTGAAAAAAATAGAAGCCAAAAGACTTTAAAAAGGATGGCCATTCCTTTAAAGGACTTATCAATGATTACTTCATCAGAACCTGTTTTTATAATCAACAACGACAAAATTAAAGAATCCCTTGGAACAATTCCTGTAATTAAATCCTGGGAATTAAAAGAGTTTGAACGTTCACAAGAATTATTAAAATTAATCAGAGAAAGAAAAGAAAATCAGTGATAATATGGAAGATTTAAGAATTCCTGATATGAAAAATTACCCCATTAAATGGGTTTGTAACTTCAGAGGCCAAAAAGCAATAGGAATATGTGGATATTCACAAAAAATAGCTATGTTTGCATCTGATGAAAGAGTATCAAGAATATTGGAAGATATTGTAATTGGAACCCATGAAGAACTGGAAGGCTACGGCTGTGAAGAAAAAGACAGGTGCTGTAATTTTGATTGCAAATATTGTGAAATAACACCAAGACAATATCTGCAGATTACAGGCAAAAAACCATCCAATAAAAATGTGAAAGACCTGGATGAAGGATTGAAAAGCTTAAATGAAGAATTTAAAATAATGAATATTGTTCCATTTGAAGAATATGATGTAGTTAAATTCTAATCTTAAATGCTTTTTAAAACATCCATATCTTTTTTTATTTCATCAACGCTTGCTACACCAAATGTCACCAAATCAACAAAATCCATGGTGTTGAGAAAATTAAAACCTTCGTCAGGTGTCTGGATACCTACACTCAATACACGGCAAGCTATTATTTTCTTATTCAAATCCAATATTTTTTGTCTGAATTCTTCCCTTTGTGCTTTTAAAAATGAAGGTGTGTCCATCATATATGCAAAACTATTTAATGGAAGCATATAAAAATCAAATAAATCCAAATCCAAATTATCTTTAAGCAAATCTGTTGTACGATATGGAAAAGCAGTTACAATACCAGATAAAGAGTCTGAATCATTAATCTCTGTTAAAATTTTTGATGTTAAGTTCCATTTATATGCATCAGTGATAAACTCGTCAACAAGCATTACTGGAGTATCATAGGATGAAAATAATTCAATATCATCCTGCCAATCCACTTCACAGGCAACATCATAATTAGGTGCCAGATAATCGACTTCAGACTTGCCGATAGTGGCAATTACTTTCATTTCACAGCCTGCATCACAAGCCAAATCAAATCCTTTAAGAAGATTTTTATCATTAACCAGATTAATTGCTCTTACACCATTATCATAAGCTGCCAAAATCACTTCAGCAATTTTTTCCGGTTGTGAATATAAATCCAAGTGATATAATCTTGCTCTGTGACCGTAATAAGGTTCAGCCATAAAAGGACCATAACCCAAAACAGTTTCAGGAATAGATTTATTTTTAAAATTCAAATCATTATCAAAAATAAAAATCGCCTTTTGTTATTTTTTTTACCAATTTTCAAGTTTATTATTATAATTATAAATACAAAGAAATATAAATAGTTAAGTAATATTTATGATAATATTATAAAAATTATTTAATATGGTGAAATAATGAAAGTACTCGTTGCTGACGCAATAAATGAGAAAGGTATAGAAAATTTAAAGGAAGTAGCTGATGTTACAGTCGATACAAGCATCACTCCTGAAGAATTAGTTAATACTATACACAAATATGACGGAATTATAGTAAGAAGTAGAACAAAAGTTACAAAAGAAGTTATCAGTAAAGCAGACAATTTAAAAATAATTGCAAGAGCAGGTGTTGGAGTAGACAACATCGATTTAGATGCTGCTACTGAAAAAGGTATTATGGTAGTTAACTCACCAGAATCTACTTCCATTACTGTAGCTGAACATACCATGGGATTATTACTTTCCATGGCACGTAAATTATCCATTGCAGACAAATCTGTAAAAGAAGGAAAATGGGAAAAGAAAAAATTTATGGGAGTTGAACTTAGAAACAAAACTCTCGGTGTAATTGGAATGGGAAGAATCGGTTCTCAAGTAGTAAACAGATGTAAAGCATTTGAAATGGATGCTATTGCATACGACCCATACTTGCCTGAAGAAGTAGCAAAACAAATGGGTGTTGAATTAACTGATTTGGAAACCGTTCTTAAAAAAGCTGATTTTATTACAATCCATGTTCCATTAACCCCTGAAACCAAACATTTAATTTCAAATAAAGAATTTGAAATAATGAAAGATACTGCATTCATTACAAACTGTGCACGTGGAGGAATTATTGATGAAGAAGCATTATATGATGCTTTAAAAAATGATAAAATTGGTGGAGCTGCTTTAGACGTATACGAAGACGAACCACCAGCAGAAGATTCAAAATTATTTGAATTAGACAATATTGTTTTGACCCCACATATTGCAGCATCAACCAAAGAAGCCCAAAGAGATGCGGCAATTATCGTAGCTGATGAAATTATTGATTTATTCAAAGGCGGAACTCCGAAAAATGTTTTAAATATGCCTAGAATTGATAATGTAACCTACCAGGAATTAACTCCATACTTCGAAATTGCTGAAAAATTAGGTAGATTTATTTCTCAAGCAGTAAACGGTAAAATTACTGATTTGGAAATTGTTTACAGTGGAGAACTTTCAAAAATCGATAATTTAGAAATTTTAACTAGAACAGTTATCCAAGGTGTTGTTAATCCATTCTTAAGCTCACCTGTAAATGCAGTTAATGCATCAATTGTAGCAAAAGATCGTGGAATTAACATAATCGAAGGCAGGAAAACTAACGCTAAAGGTTATGATTCATTAATAAGTGTAAAAGCAGTAACCGAAAAAGACCAATTCACAGCTGAAGGTACTAATTTACATGAAGCAAGGATTCTAAAAGTTAACGGATACTGGGTAGATGTTATTCCTACAGGACACATGTTCATCGCAAAATATGAAGACATACCTGGAAGTATTGGTGCAATCGGTACTAAATTAGGTGAATATGGTGTTAATATTGGAATTATGCAAGTTGGAAGAGATGAAGAAGGCGGAAGAGCTATTATGGTTTTAACCTTAGATAAAGAAATTCCAACTAATGTAATTAAAGAAATCCAATCTTTAGAAAATGTTTACGAAGCAATTGGATTAAACTTATAAAAAACAATTTCACCATATTGTTTTTTATTTTTTATTTTTTTATATTCAAAAAACTATTTTTTAGAAACTTTCTTTATATTGCCATTTTCATCAAATTCAATTTTAAGAGAATCATTATCTGAAATTATAACGGGTTGCATTGAAGAATTAGAAATTATTCTAATAGTTTTCTGCGGTTTTTGTCTTTTTTCATATTCTTCATAAGCCCTGTTCGGTGTGTCATCAAAGTTTGCATCCTCATCAAAAAAGCCTGGCTTAATAACTTCACCTTCTTTTAAAACATCACTTTCATCAAAGAAATCATCGATGTCTTCATCAAACATGTGGCTGTAGTCACCTACAGTGTATTTACATGGATTGCCATATTTATCATATGATTTGAAAGTTTCATAGCTATATGGTAAGCACACAATCATGTGAAAAACACCATGTTTAGAAAAAGTTTTTAAATCTGCTCCTGATGGGTTAGCACTTGGTCCAGGATGTGAATGAACAGAACCCCAATACTTTAAAGTAGGAGGCAATAATTCTGTATGAACAACTGCACCGGTAGATCCGGTTTCCCCAGGAATAAAAATAAGATTAGTTATGTAAAGCTTTTTATCCTTAATTTCACCATCAAAAAATGCTAAAAATTCATTTGGAAAAGATTGTTTAGAATAATAAATGACTGCATCGAGGATTTCCTGATCAACACATATTTCATCAAATTCCTCATCGTTTTCATTACTAAATATTTTTGATAAAAAACTCATAATTTAACCTTTAGAATAACTTATTAAAAAACTCTTTTGAAAAAATTGAAAGATTATAATCTACATGAATATAACTGCGATAAGAAACCTGTTCTTTAGATTCTTTTTTATTAAACCCAACAATTTCTTTATTTTTTCTATAAATACCAATTCCACGTTTTTTCCAAGTTTCAACATCATTTAAATTAATGCCATTTTGAAACAACAATTCGTGAATATCAGATAAATTCAATCCGTTTATTTTTTCATTGGCTTCACTGGAAGAATATTTAGATTTTAAAAAATGAATTCCATATCCATTCACGCAATTTCGCCAGGCTTCATCCTGTCTCCATTTAAAATAATCATAGATATCACAATCATTAACAGGAATAATTCTGGAATCAAAAGCTACGGGTTTTGGAAATTCCATATCATAATTTAAAGCAAATGAAGATGAAGTGAAACTGGCTACAACAGAGTTGATTTTTTCAATACGACCATTAAACGGAATATTTTCTAAAAGAATGCTTATTTCATCTGAAAAAGTATAAATAAAAATTGGTGAAAATTCCTCAAATAAGTCTTTGCAGACTTCCACCATCACATTATAGAAACATTCGTCATATGGTTTTGCAAGTCCCATCTTTTGAGCAAATGAATGAAAACTTCTACCATCTAACCTAATAATGATTTTAGAATTAACAGGAACTCTTAAATCAGAATAAACTTCATATTCTTTCATTATAATCCAACAGAAATTGTTTCGTCAAAACTTTTAAGCAATTTAATTGCAGAAATTGCAGCCAGCATACTGGTTTTTGGATTAACTGCACAAGGATGATTCATTGTTGTGGTTTTAAATTCACCGAAATCTCCTTTTGCAGTAATTTCATGAACATTACGGTTAACTTTAGGATCAACAATAATTTTAACATCAATGTCCCTATTGCATGCCATACTAATTGTTGCAGCAACATTAATATTTAATGGAAACTCTTTTACAGCTTCAGATGCTTTTCCTTCAAATAATATTTCTTCAGCATCTATGTCTTTACCTAATGATTTAGGTGATTTACGGGTGATTAATGTTATTTCCTTTAAACCGAAATCTGCAACAGCCTTAATACCATCCAAACCAACAATTGCACCTGAAGGCAAATGTATGTGAGCATTATTTTCTTTAGCTAATTTAGATGCTTTGGTATAAAATCCTTTATCCATGAATGCACCGACACTCATAATAATCATGTCGATTCCCTTTTCTAAAATTAACGGTGCCAACAATTTTACGGAATCCGGTGATGCACATTCCAAAACCAAATCAACATCATCCAACATATCATCCAAACTAAGTACTGCTACACCACCGGCAAATGATGCCAAATTCTCTGCCCTTTCAATATCTTTATCAAAAAAGTATTTGATTTCAATATCGCTATCTTCAGGAACTATTCTGCTTACAATAATATTAGCAATAGCTCCACATCCTATAATACCTACTTTCATTAAAATCACTTGAAAAAAAGAATTATATAAAAAAAGTTGAAAGATTGAAAATTAAATCTTTCAGTCAAAATTAGGTTTATTTTCAAATTGTGGTTGAGTTTCAGATTTTGGAGCTTGTTGTGAAGCAGAAGCCGGAACAACAGTTTCAGGAACCGGTGGTTCAGGATTAACTTTTTTAATATCCCTAGGATTAATTAACATAATATCTGCAATAGCCTGTACTTTATCAAAATCAACAGTTAATAAATCTTGTTGGAAAGATCTGGTACCTACAGATTCTTCAGGAACACCTTGAAAAGCACCTTTAATATTATCAAGTAAACCAATTTGTTTTTTTTCAGGTTCAACAGCTCTTACCTGTAATTTTGAGATGGTTCCTAACCTAATATTTAAAACAACATCTTCAACTTGGCCAACATAATGACCAGTGTTTGTATATATACTTAAATTACGTAAATTTGAAACTTCTACCATTATAACACCACAGAATTGTTTATAATAATCAACTAAATAAATATGTATAAGTTTATATTATTTGTATATATAAATAGTTTTTGTTTAAAAACTTAATTTCAATTAAAAAAATTAAGTAAATAAAAAAAATTAGATTAAAAAATAATAAATTACTTTAAAAAATAGATTAAAAATTAATAATCATAATTTTGAAAAGATTTATTATACTTTGAATTAAATATTATATTAATTATATTAAAGGAGATTAAACATTGTGGGATACAACTAAGGATTATAGAATTTTAGTAGCCAGTAAAGCAAGAGAAAATTATTTAAATTTAATTCCAACAGCATCATTTAGAGGAAATTGGAATAAAAAACTCGCTGTTGAAACCGGAAAACAAATGAACAGCGATTTCCAATCATTAACTTATTCATATCTTGAAGGAGATGACCTTGTAAATTCACCAGATGTTGCAAGCTTAATCGAAAAAACAGAAACAATTGTCGAATGTCTGGGTGGAGAAGGCTGGAATAAAACATTTTTAAATGGAGCTCCAAAGGAAGAACGTGAAAAAACAGCAGAAAACATTGCAAAAGTTAGATTTTTCATTGACACCATGCTTGGACTTAAAGACAGATTAGCTCTCGGACCAATTAACGATCCAATTATCGGAATTGACATCAGGGTTGGAGAAATAATGAGTGTGACAAAGCATCCTAAAGCAGATTCATTGATGATATGTAATGTAAACTTAGGTAAACGTGCAATTACTGTTGTTACAAATGATTTGAATGTAAAAGAAGGGAATCGTGTAGGTGTTTCACTATTGCCACCACAAACATTCATGGATACAGTAAGTGAAGGAATGTTTTTGGGAATGAACGGGGGCATTTTAAAAGAAGTTGAAGGTGAACTGGGACAAATGCCAAAAGGAATCCCAATGGAATCATTAAATGAAACACGAAATCTTGTAGAAGCTTATCTTGATTGAACAATTAAAACAGAAAGTTATGCTAAGCATACCCGACTAATTTTCATAAGCATTTAGCATATCTGCCAAAGACTTATGAAAATTAAATCAAGACCTCACCAAAACATGTTTTATATTATTTAATTGCATTTAATTTACTATTCATGCAATCTTTTTTTACTAGCTCTTTCTGGCAAAACATTTCATATTGCACATCCACATAAAAAATAGAAAAAGCGTTGAGAAATTAATCTCAACTTTCAATAGTTATTTTGTTTGCAATACTAGAACCATAATAACTTGATGTTATAATGTATTCACCAGGCATTAAGTTAATATTTAACTTAGCCTGACCGTTACTGTCAGTCATTCTATTATAGAACATACCATTAATGTTAAATGCAACAGATTGATCTGCATAAGGATTACCTCGACCATCAACCAAATTAACTTTGAATTGAGTGCCATCACCATATTTCATTGTAATATCGTTTGCATTCAATACAGGCAATACTTTGATGTTATTTGATACGACACATCCTTTGCATTCTGCAGTCACAATATAGTTTCCAGACAGTAAGTTGATATTTAACTTAGCAATACCATTTTCATCAGTCTGACGAGTGTAAAATACCTCATTAATATTAAATGTTACATTTTCACCTGCACCAACAGGATTGCCATCACCCCCAAGGATTTTAACAGTGTATTGGGTCCCATTTCTATAATATTTGATTAAGTCATTGTTTTCAATTATTCTTGGAATTACTGTGATGTTGTTTGCTGTTTTTTCTCCAGTTACAAGATTTATTGCAGTTATTACATATTGTCCCTGTTCCAAGTTAATGTTTAATTTGGCTAAACCTTCATCACCAGCAATTTTACGGTCATACATTACACCATTAATGTTGAATCTAACAGTTTCACCATCTTTTAGATAGATGCCATCACTGTCCAGGAATGTTGCATAGTATTGAGTATCATTTCTATAAACTTTGGCGATATTGGTTCCATTGACTGTGGATAAAATTGTAACAACAGAATTTGCTGTTTTATTGCCAACGCGGACAACCACATCATAAACTCCACTATTCAATCCGATTGCAATACTAACAGTGCCGTTTTCATCAGTTGTTCTAGAGTATGAAACCCCATTGATGTCAATAATTACAGTTTTATTCACAAAAGGATTACTTTCAAAGTCAGTTAAACTAACGACAAATCTTTCAGGTCCGCCATAATATTTGATTATATCCTGAGCATTTATCTTTAAATTGCTTTCATTAATTATCATTCGTCCCAGATACATCCCATCCATAATAATTGGCACATCTTCACCAAAAACATAATTATCAGTTATGAATACATCATTGAAGTGTGCTGAAGTATTTGATCTATTTGAAAGAGACCCATCATCATTTGCAACATAAATATCCACATATTTTTCATTAAATTCATCCGTTACGAAATTATAAGTGAATTCATTAGTCCTTGCTACCCCATATCCATCTAATGCAGCAATATATCTTGAAGCAAAAACATAATCACTTACATTCAAATCAGAAACATTTCCTTTTCTTAAATAATTAGGATCATTTGGTATTATCAAGAATTCACCTGGCTGTAAAATACCTTTTTCAAATATATACATCTCAGAATTAGAATTAATGCTTAAAAGAGCATAAGTTCCATTTGGGGATTTGACAAAAAAATGACCTACCCCTCCATATAATTTAATATCAAAAAGAATTAACATTAACTCATCTATAATCATATTGTTTCTAGACATGATTTTTGCAAAAGCTTCTGCCATTTCGCTAGCAAAAGGAGAATCCAAACCCCCACTTCCAAATACCCAACCATTATCATCTATAAATGAATGTATAAAGTAGGATGAATCACATTTATACTGCAAAATTCCCTCATCCTGATGTACAATATCCACACAAAGTTGATACGAGGAATCTCTCCTAAATGTAAATACAAAATTTTCATCATCAATTTGAATAACACTTGAAGCACAATCATCACTTTGATTAACATCTTCAGAAATATTTGATGAAAACAAATCAAAATCGAAAACAATTAGTTTATCTAAATCCGGATTTTCAACACCCCACCAGTTATCTTTTTGAGTAACATTGCCTTCCACTACTTTATATATAACTGGAGTGTCATAAGATTGATTTTTATATGTTATTGATGAATTATAAACTATAACATTTCCCAAAATTGAATAAATCAATCCTTTAGAACAAATATTGTCTGTTAAATTAGAATTGATAACTGAAAGATTAAAGTTCACAAATTCTTTTCCAAAACGTCCAAAAAGAGAATAGGACAATGCCCCAAATTCTGCTGCGTTATTTTTAAAATCACTATCTAAAAAGTATATATTTCCACCTGCCAGACTATATACAATAGATCCATTAGTTGCAACATTGTTATAACATAATGAATTTATAATTTTTACAGTATTGCGACTAAATATTAAAACAACTGCCCCAATTAATGCAGAATTGTCATGAATTCGAGAATTATTGATTATTACAAAGTTAATGTTGGAAGATGAAACAACACCCCCATACTCAGCTACATTATTAAATAAGTCACAGTTATCAATATATAAACTATCTTCATTTTTATAGGATAATGTAGTGTGAACAGCTCCACCTTTATATTCTGCATTATTTTTATATAATCTCGAATCTGTTATTGTCAATGGAGAGTCTGAAAATATAGCTCCTCCATAAAATGTAACATTATTGTTGTAAAAATCACTATTGATGATTGTCGAATTTGTATTGAAGCAGCATATGGCTCCCCCTGCACTGGCAGAATTATTATAAAATACTGATTCATCAACATAGAGTATGGAATCTACAGCATATATAGCACCACCATAAGTATACATGCCCATAGGTTCATTGAATGAAAAAGTGGATTTTGATATGGTTAAATTTGAATCCATTAAAGATATTGCTCCTAAATTATAGCTAAAAGTACAATTAATGATTTTAACATTTGCATTGTTTAAATCAATCACAAATGTATTGTCTTCGCTAAAACCATTAATAAAATTAATATTTCTTAAAACTACATCGGAATCAAATACCCGAAAAATAGCCGATTGATTCAATCCATTAAGAACATGATTATTCCCATCGATATTAATAGATTTAGTTATGACCATTCTTTTAAGAGAATCCGCTTTATAGTCTTTACTTAAATTTAAATTTCCAGAATCTTCAATAGAATCAATATTTATTTGAAGTTCACTAAAAGAACCTGTTTCATTATTCTGTTCAATGATGAAATCATTATCTATTTCTTGCGCACTTACTAACGAAATAGAAATGAAGAACATGATTAAAATTAAGAATAAAAATCTTTTTTTCAAAATATTCCTCCCATAAATTAATTATATAATAAGTTATTTTTATAAAGACATTAATAAAATGGCAGTGTAAAAAATTTAACTGATAGCATAACTTTTATTCATTGTATATAACTTGTTACTATCTTTATTTTACTTATATAAGAACATATTGACTAATTAGCGTTTTCTTAGTTTTACATTGATTTTAAAATAAGGTTTTGAAATCACATCATGATTTTAAAGAATATGCTGTCAATTTAATAAAAGAAGTGTTTGGAATTGTCAAATAACAATAACGTTATGAATATCAAAGTTATTCATTATTAACAACTTAATAAGTTTTTAATTTAAATAATATATGTTTAAACAAGTTTAAATAGGAATACGGGCTTATTATTATATATGCAAACAAAAAACAAACCCGTAATTAATTTTATGGATGATAATTTATTTAATTCTTTCCTTTTTTGCGAAGGTGAGAAGTTATATTTGAACACGGCTGTTTCTCCGAATTTTATTCCAATTGCGGAGGAAATACTTCAAAAATCATATAAAATTGTTTATTATGAGTTAAATCCAATTTGTCCTATTTGTGGACAACCATTAAATAAAAATGGATTGCAAAAGTTTATTTTAAACAAAAATAAAATCATATATAAACAAAAATACTCTTGTAAACACTGTAAATATTACAAAACAACATCTTTAGAAACTTTTATAGGTAAATACTGCAATTACACATTAGAAATAAAAGAATTAAGCTTAAATTTTAGTGCAATATCGTATTCGTCTTATGAAAACAAGGCAAATTATATAAATTTAATTTATGATGTTAAAATGTGCAGACAGACATCATACATTTCCCAATCTACTTTAATTGACCAGTACTTAGATTCAGAAGAGAAAAAAATTAGTAAATTAATTAAAGAATTAAATATTAAACCAAGTGGTTTTTATAACTATGATGAAGAATTCATAAAGATCAGTAAAAAAATTTACGTGCGAATGACCATTATTGACGCCCATACTCGATTAATAATCAATGATCAAATCATAAGAAAAGAAGAATTCACCAAAGAAACTATTAAAAAATACTTTAAAGAATCATTTAAAGGATTAAAATTAAACACAATAATTACTGATGGTTATAGTGCTTATCCAGAAATAATTGAAGAAATTGGAGCAAAACACCACAGCTGCACATTCCACATAATGCAAAGACTAATGATACCATTACAAAAACACATAAATAAAGTAAACAGGCGCATAAAATCAATCGAAGAGCAAATAGAAAAAACTACAGAAAAAATAGAACAATTAAAAAACAAAATACCTCTCAAAAGAGGAAGATCAAAGAAAACAGACAAAAAACGAATAAAAAATCAAAACCAACGAAAAAAGCTCAAATTAGAAAATGACAAAAATAAATTCAAATTAAAACAATACAAGAAAGAAATTAAAGAATACACTGAATACAAAGGAAAAATCTCACAAATATTCAAATCCAAAAGCATTAAAACAGCAATGAAACGATTCAACAAATTAAATGAAAAATTTGATGAAATGCCTGAAATAATCCAAATTTTCATGAAAAAACTTTCTAAAAAACTTGAAATAACCTTGAATCACACAAAAAATAGAAAAATTCCAAGTACTAACAATTTAGCAGAATTATTATTCAGAATAACATTTCCTGGAAAAATAAAAAGAATCTTCAGAACATATAAAGGCGCAGTAAGACAAATAAGATTAAACAACTTAAATTGGACAAAAAGAAATGTTTTGGGAGAAAAATGAAAATCCATCAGTTAAATTTTTTACACTGCCATAAAATATATGATAATGAGAAAATTAAACAATATATTATGAATTAAATATGCAATATGTAAAAAAAATGAAAAAAAATCGTGCAAAAAAGCACATACATATGAACTATCTTAAATTTAGTCCAATCAACTTTGTTTTAGTCATTTCTTCAACAGCATATTTGATTCCTTCTTTTCCACAGCCACTATTTTTAAATCCTCCGAATGGCATGTTATCTGTCCTGAATGTTGACTGCTTATTTACAAATACGGTTCCTGCTTCAATTTCATTAGCACATTTCAAAGCATTCCTATAGTTTTCTGTAAATACTCCCGCCTGAAGACCATATTCTGTAGCGTTTGCAATTTGGATTGCTTCATCAACAGTTTTAACTTTCAATAATGGCGCAATAGGACCAAAAGTTTCATTAGCTACCAAATCCATATCCTGCGTGACCTTATCAACTACTGTAGCTTCATAAAATGCACCGTCCCTTTTTCCGCCAATCAGTATTTCAGCACCATCCTTGACTGCATTATTAACACTTTCTTCAACATGAATTGCCGCTTTTTCACTGATTAATGTTCCAAGCTGTGTTGATTTATCCAACGGATTTCCCATTTTAATTTTGGATGTTTCCTTAACAAGCTTTGCTTTGAATTCCTCATAGATTCCTTCCTGAACAATTATCCTTTTAACCCCCATGCAGACCTGACCGGCATTTAAGTATGCTCCGTTAATAACACCTTTTACCGCAGCGCCAACATCAGCATCATCCAAAACAACCAGCGGATCATTTCCTCCAAGCTCAAGAGTTACTTTTTTCATTCCTGCCCTTTGGGATATCATCAGTCCAGTCATCACACTTCCGGTAAAAGAGATTTTATCAATTTTATCAGATGCAACCAAAGCATCCCCCACTTCTGAACCGTATCCCGTGATTACATTAATGACTCCTGCAGGAAATTCCTCATCAACAAGTTCTGCAAATTTCATAACTGTCAACGGAGCCTCAGTTGGAGGTTTAATAATAACAGTATTTTTACAGGCAATAGCTGGTGCGATTTTATGAATAGTTAAATTTAGGGGATAGTTAAATGGAGTAATTGCTGCAACAACTCCCAACGGCAATCTTTGTGTAAATGCAAAAAATCCTTTTCCATTCAATCCAGCATCCAGAGGAACTGATTCACCATAAATCCTTTTAGCCTCTTCTGCTGCAAGCTTTAATGTTTCAATTGACCTGTCCAATTCAACATAGGATTCATTGATTGGCTTTCCAACTTCCATTGTCAATAACTCTGCAAATTCATCCTTTTTTTCTTTCAGTTTTTCACAGACATTGTATAATTTATTAGATATTTTAAAAGCAGACATTTCCTGTAAAGACTTTTTAGCATTATTTGCTGCAAGGATTGCCTTATCAACATTATTCAGATGAGAAATAGGAACACTATCTATTACTTCACCATTAAAAGGATTAATAACATCCTCACTATCCATATCACTTACATGTTCACCATTGATTAACATATCCATTTCAATCACCTTGTTTAACTATTTATATTTTAAAATTTATAATCATTAATATCATGCAAACCAATAGATTTGAAACATTCATCGATGCAATCATAGCAATCATAATTACAATTTTAGTTTTAAAGATTTCCCAGCCGGCAGAACCTACATTATCTGCAATATGGGATTTGAGAGTTTCATATCTAGCTTATCTGATTAGTTTTTTAACATTATTCAATATATGGTTTAATAATCATAATCTATTCAAAAAAGTTGAAAATATTGACAACTCCGTAGTTTGGATTTTTGGAATAATGACATTTATCATATCATTAGTTCCCTATTTTACTATTTGGGTTGCACAAAATGTTAATTCCATTCCTGCCGAAACAATGTTTGGTCTAATATTTGTTTCAACAAATATTCTTTATCTTTTATCCATAAAAGCAGTATATAGGAGTAATCCATACAATAAAGAACTGCAGGAAACTGATAAAAGCACCTATTATCAGGCATCTCCATTAATAATAATTATTTTAGGTTTTATCTTAACTTATACAATTTTTAAGCCAGGAATATATATTTCATGTCTGATTGCAGTATTAATGTGGATATATATCGGATGGAGGGCTGACGATGGAAACTGAAAGGTTTGAAGCACTGATAGATGCAATTTTAGCTATTATCCTAACAATAATTGTATTGGAAATACCGATGGCATCAAACGGCAGTTGGGAAGCTCTCTTTGAAGTGCGTCTAGACTTTATAATATATGCTTTAAGTTTCTTAGTAGTATTTAATTTCTGGAATTATAACAACAACCTATTCAGCATTGTAAATAAAGTCAATTCTAAAGTTATTTGGTATATAGGATTATCATTATTCATATTATCATTACTCCCTTATCTTACAATATTTGTTGCTGAGAATTTCGATTCATTTATTGCTCATGCAGCATACGGGCTTGATTTTATAGCCTGTGGTGTAATATCTGTTTTTGTAGCCAATGAACTGAAAAATTCAGATAAGGCAAATATAGCACTTCAAGTTGCATTAAAATCAAATAAACCACTTTATTATACTTTAGGAATAATGGTGATTGGTTTTATTATAGGTTATTTTGTTTATCCTCCGGCAATTACATTATTCTGTTTAATTTCAATACCTTTATTATGGTACTTTTCAAAACGTCAAATCACATGAAAATCTCAGATATTTCTTCCAGTTTAGCATTAAATTCATTGACTTCTTTTGACTGTATTTCACCACCCAAATCCATTACATATACCTTATACATATAGATTGCGAGTAAAACAACAACCATAATTCCACCAAACAATAATATTAATTCAGCTGATGCTTGAGCATTATTATCCATCAAATCACCAATATTATTTATAAAAAAGGACAAATATAAGTTTTTTGATATAAAATCGTGCAATTTAACCGTTTTAAGTAAATATTACTTCAATAAAGTAAAATTTAATGACTTTGAAAAAATTCAAAATCTTCCAGTTAACAATAAATTAACACTCCCCCACCAAGCCAATCCCATATTAAAACTTCATTAATGCATATATCAACTACTTTTCAAAGCAAACTTCCATAATAATAAATGCAGAATATATTTCAAAAAAAACAAATCAATACATATAAATATATTTTTTGATAAATTTTTAATCAAATAAAATGTTTTATTCAAAAATCAGTCCCCTTTTAAGACTGTTTATAAAGCATAAAACATTTTTTATCAGAATAACTATTCAAACCTGGAGAAAAAGTAAATGAAATTAAAAAAGCACATTATTACAATATTTCTGGTCGTACTATTGTTTCTTTTAATCAGTTCAGTTAGCGCGACTGATATTAATACAAACAATACACAAATAGCATCTACAAATGGAAATGAAATTTTGAGTATGGAAAATGATGTTAATATATTAAGCGCTGGTGAATACACCTACACTTACTTAAGAGAACAGATTAACTCTGGCGGAAACATAACCTTAATTAAAGGCAATTACACTTATGCTGAAAGTGACGGCGACACCATCGAAATCACCACTTCTCGTGTAATTGATGGTAACGGCGCAGTTATTGACATGGCCAAATCAGGACACAGAGCATTTTATATAACGACAGCAGGAGTAACAATTAAAAATCTAACCATTAAAAATGCAAACTATAATGATGATGGTGGAGCAATTTACTTTAATCAATTGGGTACTGTTGAAAATTGTAATTTTACTAACAACACAGCAACTGGGGACGGTGGTGCAGTTTACTTCAATGAAGATGGTGAAGTGACAAATTGTAATTTTACTAACAACAAAGCAACTGGAGATGATAGCCAAGGTGGTGCTATCATGATGTATTCTGGTGAAGTGACAAATTGTAATTTTATTAACAACACAGCAACCAGACATGGTGGTGCAGTTTTCTTCTATTATGATTGTAATGTAACAAATTGTAATTTTATTAACAACACAGCAACTGGTTCTTCTAGTTATGGTGGTGCTATCTACATGTCTTCTGGTAATGTAAGAAATTGTAATTTTACTGATAACAAAGCAACTGGTTCTTCTAGTTATGGTGGTGCAGTTTACTTCGAAAATTATGCTATTGTAACAAATTGTAATTTTACTAACAACACATCAAAAGATGGTGGTGCAGTTTACATCTGGAAAGATTGTAATGTAACAAATTGTAATTTTACTAACAACACTGCGTCAGGTAATGGAGGAGCGATTTACTTTTATAACTATTATACTAAAGGATCTACTGTAACAAATTGTAATTTTACTGGCAATAAAGCAGTTACTGGTTCTGCAATTTATTTCTATAAATATCCTTCTACAGATACATTAACTATTTCTAATTCTATTTTCTTAAATAACAGGGCAAATGCAAAAGATTTACAAGTAACCAAAAATGAAAATAATATTACAATTATTTTCACAGGCCAGAATAACCTTTTAAACGCAATCTATTCAAGAGATGATGCTGAAGTTACATTTACCAATGTGACCTATTGGAGTGCAAATGGAATCAA
>ONUN01000080.1 GCA_900320955.1 uncultured Methanobrevibacter sp.
ATATACATTTTTAGACTTCGCCATTAATAAATTTAGTGATTTAATTTCATTGAAAAAAATTTCATCATCAAAATCACCATCAAAATGCTCAGGCAATTTGATATCCAATGAAACCATGTCCAATTTTTCGATTGAATCAATATTACCCGGCAAAGTACCATTAGTTTCAAGCATTATCTTCAAATCAGTTAATTTTGAAACTTCATTAATGAAGTCTGGATACAGACTAGGTTCACCTCCAGTAAATGAAATAGTCCTGCAATCAGGAGTTAATAATCTATTTATTTCATCAGTTACCTGCTGAGGAGTCATTAACTTGCCTGATTTTTCAGATTTACTATCATTGGTGTCACAATAATTGCAGTTCAGATTGCATCCTGCAAATCTGACAAAAATCTGTCTTTGACCTATTAATAATCCTTCACCCTGAAAGGATGAAAATATCTCAATGATTGGAGCTTTCATCATAAATCTTTCCTGTACATCGCTCCCTGACCGATTCCTTCATTTACACAAACTGAAACGTATTCCAAATTGTCATAAGTTTCAGCTAATTTTTTAGCCAAAGTTTCTGCGAAAAACTTGGAAAGCTCTTCAGCAGATGTGTATGGCAATGGTAAAAATACACAGTCAACTGCAGGAACAGAATAACCTTTACCATCTATTTTAAACCTAACAGAATTTTGTTCTTTTAAATTAAAAATTGAATCTTTATTCTTATCAAATTCCTTAAATTCTATCAAATCATTGTAAACAGGAATCAACAATCTGTGATCCAGTTCATCGCAGATTGCCTTAGTATAAGCTTTTACATCTTTAAAATCAACTACAAACTCAAATTTTCCTGCCCTTTCACCTTCAATTTCTATATCAACAAAATATGAATGGCCATGAATAAATCCACAGGATTCATGACCTGGAATTACATGAGCAGAAGAAAATCTTAAATTTGATTGAATACCATTTATTAAAATTTTCATCCTAACACCTTAGTTTTACTTATATCATTTTCAATAGTTTCCAGCTCGTCAATGAATCTGGAAACAGTTTCATTAATTAAATTTAACAAATTATCACTGTTGAATACGTATTCGCCATTAACTTTAATATCAAATAATCCAATGGTTTCCACATCATCAGGAGTTCCCTTATCTTCGAGATTAAGCGCAAAGTGTATTTTGGCAGAACTTAAAGAAACACTGGCTATGGAAATGGACAATTTTCTATTTTCAACAAATATATCATCCCCTTCTCTTTTTGTTGAAATGCCATATTCTGTCAATATTTCCCTAAATATCATGACCAAAAGCCTTTGCCTTAAATAAGCAACCCTCATATTTGTAGGCTGTTGGTCAAAAAACTCACATATGAAATTAACCATATAATTTGATTTAATTTCCAAACCAACATCTGCAAAATCTTTTAGATTATCAGGAGTGATGTTGACCGGGCCAATCCAAGTAACTATAGAAGAACCGTAAATTCCAAATTCCTGGAAAGCCCATGACGGATTAATTTGACTTCCATCATATTCAAATATTTCATCAACATGCTTATGAGTAACAAAGATATAAGGCTGGCCACCTTCATAATCCTTGAACAAACCATTCTTTTTTAGATTGTTATTCATAAAAAAATCTCCAATAATATATTTCAATTATAATCATATATAAATTAACAGCACCACTAAAAAAAATAGAGAAATCATTTGAAAAATAATATCTTTAGATGCTTTTTGTGAAATTCATCCCTAACTTATAGAAGTTAGAGTATTTAGTAACAGCGCCAAGATTTGGACACATAACAAGTTCATCTAAAGATATTTACCGTTTTCGTATCGGCGAATCCTAATAGGATTATCTCTTTCTTGTATAATTCCATATACAACTATATTTAGCTCAAATAGTTCTAGATGTAAAGTAATATGCATGGTAACATTTTAAATTCATTTTTGTTAGCTTTTTTTATCGAATAATTCGAAGTCATAGTTTAATGCATATTTTACAATAGCTTTGAATTAATGAATTTAAATAGTCACCGCCATCTCTGAAATTAGATTCAACTTCTATTATACATTTGGATTAAACCCTATAATATCATCATCCCTCCAATGGTTCAACATTCTGCTATATTGCCATATATTTCCTGTAACTCTTCCAATGAAGGATTATACTCTGCCACATAACTTCAACAGTAGGGGAAGTCTCGAAATAATCGCTTATAATGAACAAGTGCATAATAGGGTCAAACTGCTGCAAAGCTTGCATATCAGAATGCATTAACTTAATCAGATCATTAAGATTATTTGGAATAGCGTTGCCCCTATTGAAAATCTCATAATAACGATTTATATGTTGATCACCGGCAGCTACAGGAATATCGTTTAAAATTTTATACTCCCGTGAATTCAGTATATTATTAAGTCCCGGAATGAGTCCATCAGTCACAGTATTCCATTTTGAATACTGATCTTTGAATTTCAATTGAAGAATGTAATTCATAAGATTATAACATTTAAGGGCACTTAAGTTATTTAATAAATTCAATTCTTCAGGATATAATACAATATTTTCAGTGCTAACGAGTAATTTGCTCTTTAAAATCATGGATAATACAAAATTATACTTGGCCGAATCTACAGCTCCAATGGTACTGCCCCCATTATTACTAATAATAGACATATAATCTGCCAGTATTCTGAGATTAAAGCTATGTTTGAAGTTTAAAGACATAATATCAAGAGCTATTTCAAAATCAGCTTCACTTAAATCATACTCAGATATAAAGAGTTTACTAGACAAATAAGCAATTATTTTATGTTTAGCATCCTTCTTAAGACTGCCATCACTATTTAATCCATTAAGAAGCATCTTTGTTAAATTATCTCTCATTTGTATATCGTTAACGTTCATTATAGCAAGTATCACCTTCCTTGTAAAAGTGGCTGCAACTGAATCTAATTGAACACCATGGGTTTTTTCAAATGTTTTGATATAATGGTCTTTTTTATCAGCATCAGTTTTGATTTTAGCTATATCATCAAGAGCATCTCTTAAGGAGTTAAACTCATTTTGAATATTTTTATATAAATTTTGGTAATATTCATTCGCCGTTTCAGGTGGAATGATGCCATCAATATATTCAAAAAATTGTTCAGGCAATGAAAAACTACTGAAGTATTTATTCATATAATAATTATACATGCTTTCGCTCTGTTGCTTAATAGAACTCATTTCATTTTTAATTACATTTTTAATGGTATCAACACCACCATTATGAATATTTCTAATGAAATACAAAGAACTGCTGTCAAAATACTTATAAATCATTGTGTCATAATAACTTATTTTTGTATAATATAAATAATCATCATATCCGTTTCCTGAATCCATATCCATTTGAACAAATACTGAATTACTGAATAAATCAAAGTAATTATCACAGTACTTATTTAAATTATTATACAACTTAATACATTCATCCAGAGATAATGCAGACAATCTGCTTAAATCATCTGGAATAATTTAGAAACACCAACATATAAATTAGGGAAAAATACTTCAATATCCCTTAAATCATTAGTAATAACATTTCTCAATTTGTTTACATCTGATAAAAGATCCGGAGAGTTAGTTTTAAAGTATATTGAACCATCAGTCAAAGCCTTATCTTTCATTGCTATATTTGATTCTTTAATCAAATAACTGTTAAAAGTATTCAATATGTCTATTAAATCATTTTTGCTTAAGTTTGGTTGATTTAATTTCGCTAATATTTGTTTTGATAATTTTAAATCTGAATTTAAATCAACTTTCATTCTGATTAAATTTATAATATCTGAATTACCCATAGTTTTCAATACATCATCACTAATTTTAAGTGAATTTGAAAATCCAACAGAATTCTTAATGAGCTTATTCAATTCATTTATAAAATCATTATAACTCTTTACGTCTCCACTATATATGCCACCACTATACTTATCCCTAATATCCATAGCCTGATTTTTTATCCAATTACCCAAATTTAAGTTAGTTTTTGATATTTCATCAGCATTGGTCCTAATCGCATCCATAGCATTTTGAATTACATCATACGCTTTTTCTTGATCCAATACTTTATATCTTCTTTTGGAATAAGATATTTGACTGTACCCGGATTATTATTTACAGTATAAGCCGGAAGAGATATACCCTCAAACAGTTTATTTAATGCCTCCACAAACTTGATATACTGCCATTGATGGGAATAAGATTTAACGTGCACCAGATACTCATTATATAAGGAATTAATCTGATCTTTTAAAGAAGCAGCTAACTTAGAGTCTACTTTTCCAATTTGTTCAACATAAACATTTGCCTTTTTAACAGCATTATCCATATAAACAATAACCTGTTCTAAAGTATAGTGCACCACCGTTTTTTGCATTGTTTTGTGTGAAATTACAATTTGTAAGAAGCTGCTGTTCAATCATGGAAGAAGTGTTTGAAATATCAATATAAATTGCACCACCATTGATGGCAGCAGAATTGCGTTTGAATATGCTGTTGGTAATGTTACCATTGCTGAAAGTCCAGGTAAAAGCACCACCGTTTAGACTAGCAACATTATTATCAAAATAACAATTATTCAGAGTATTTTGAATTGAAAAATCATAGTATATGGCCCCTCCATCAAATTCAACCTCATTACCAAAGAATTCGGAATTTGAAATATTTACTCTTTGAGAGTATTGCACACTCAAAGAACCGCCATTCTTTGCCTATTTATCTTAAAAGAAGAATTTGATATTGTAGAGCCTGTAACAGTATCAATGGAAATTGCCCCTCCAAATTCATCTGCAAAATTACTTTCAAAAGTACAGTTTTCAATGATGATATTACGGGCATTTGTATAGATTGCCCCACCTTCTTTTGCTTTGTTATCTTCAAAGTTACAGTTTATGGCAGATGCCCTGTAAAGAGCACCACCCTTATCGGCAGTGTTGTTAATGAAAGTACATTCTATTGCAGTACATTTGCCAGATATTGCACCTCCATTTTTACTGCTTTTACCATTGACTAAAATAAGATTCTTTAAAACTACGTTAAGACTATTGTCTGAAATTTGAAATATTCTTGATTGACCATTCCCATTTAATGTGTGTCCGTTACCGTTGATGGTAATATTACGTGAAATAAGAATGCCCCGATTAAAATTAGAATCTTCAGAGCCATAGGTATAATCACCAGTTAAATTGATTTCACGGTCTTGATTATTATTAATATCCTGGTTTAAATTTGTAAAAGATTTTGATTCCTGTAATAATACATTATTTTCAGCTATGTTGGTTAATTACTGACTTAAATCTTCATTCAATATCATTGTGTCATTTATATCACTGGCAAATACTGTGTTTGCAGTCAAAAAACACATCATCATTAGGATTAACTAAATTTTATGATTATTATTCATAACCACACCCCAATCCCAATCAACATTATTGAAGAAAATATCGTTTTATGTTTAATGAAATTTTTTAATAAATGTAAAATTAGAAAAATATTCTAATTTAATTAAGTGATATGAATATATATAATTTATTAAATTTAAACATTGTGGAAATCATTCAACTTTTCCATGGCTTCCATAAATAGCCATAATTATTAATTATATATTATAGTGAAATTAAATCAAAAATTAATTTAATGTCGAATACAAAATAATAATAAGGAGACAAAAATATGGAACAAGTAAGAACAAGAGACTTTATCTACACAAGCGATGATTTGTATTTCGCATCAACTAATTATATCCATCCGGAAAACCGAGTAATTTCATTTTTAAGATATGTTCCAGATCCTGAAGGAGACCGTGAAAAAGACGGCAAACGTTATAGAAAAGTAGGATCTGAAGAAGCATACTCATATTTACGTGAAAATTATCCGGATTATTTGTATTTTTCAGAAGTTACCAATGTCGAAATGATGGGCGTGCCTTTAGATAAAGTTGAACGCATTATTAAACCTGAAAATAGATTATTAGGTCTTAAAAAGACTTTTGATGAAGGAGGAGAAGTTAAAAATCCTGAACTGATTGCCAAATTGATGGATGTTGCTGACTTTTTCCATTTCATGGCAGACATTCCATATGACCATCTGGGAATTTCAGGTTCAATACTGCCAGGCCTTCAAAAAAGCGATGTCAGCGACCTGGACTTTGTTGTATATGGTCTTGACAACCACAGAAGAGCAATTGCCGCTTTTAAAGAGCACCGTGGAAAAGAAGTCTACATCGAAGAAGTGGACAAGCACATTACCGTTGAAGGAATCACCAACGATTACTGGGATTTTGTCTATGACAAAAGAATGTTTGACGAAAGCCTTACAAAAGAGGAATTCAGATGGTATGAAAACAGAAAAGCAAACAGAGGAACAATCAACGGAACTTTATTTGACATTCAGTATATGAGCCTCAGGGAATCGCTCAAATCGAATGTGATATCGTAAGCGCACTTGGAGCATTCGACAATCCTTCACTTTATACAATTGAAAATGTGGAAATCATTGATGGCGTGGATGTGCCTTTAACAGAAGTCGTTTCATTTACACACACCTATGCCGGCGAAGTTATTGACGGCGAGCATGTAATAGCTAAAGGCAAAGTCGAAAAGGTCATTGTCAATGGTGAGTTTTCACATTACCGCATTGTTGTCGGAACTACCCGTGAAGCAATTGATGAGTATCTAAAGCTTAAGGAAAGTCCTGCTTAGATAATATTTTAAGGATTGTAATTATTTAAACCAAAAAAAAACCAAAGTAGATTTGAAAAAAGATTGATGTTAATGTAAACACCCACTACAGAATAACAATTCAAATAGAAACAAAAAATAGAATTTTCAAAAATAACAATCAATTAATGTCTATATTGTGAGTTTTACCCCACAATACATCCCATTAGACATTAAAACCATACAATTAATTTTTTTGAGGTTTTCTCCATTGGAGACAACACTCTTGTTTAATTATATTATTGAAGGAAATATATAAATATAATCATTTTAAAGTCGTAATTGATTAGTGTTCTTCTCAAGCAAAAATGCCTCAACGAAAATCATTGGGATGAATTTTCTAAAAGTCCATCATCGAAAATAAATCATAATCAATTACAACATGAGAAAAATTGCTTTGATAAAAACATAATATATAACATTTACTGAGATTATTCTTTAAAAAAAGAAACAATATTATAAAGAGTGTCCGCCAAAAAAATAATTATCAAATTTTTTAAACAAACACCAAAAATTTACAATCCCCATTTATAACTTTTCACTATTTTTACATTACGAATATTATTCATTTAAAAAAATAACAAATATAAACTCCATTCAAATATTTTTAAGAAAAAAACAACACAAGTAATTAAAATTAATACAATAATATATAAACTTCAAAGTTCTAAAATAATAATATTCAAATTAGAGTGATAAAATGACGGAGACAAAAAAATCACAATGGAATAGTAATCTTGCATTTATGATGGCAATGATTGGTTCTGCTGTCGGTCTTGGAAATATTTGGCGTTTCCCTAATGTCCTATATTCAAACGGTGGCGGATCATTCATGATTCCTTATATCGTTTCCTTATTCTTACTTGGAATTTCATTTGTTTTAGTGGAATATGCAGTAGGATTTAGATTTAAAAAATCACTTGCGAGAATATTATTCACAATTAGCAAAAAATTAGAACCAATAGCTTGGTTTATACTATTAGTCGTATTTTTAATAACAACATATTATGTTTGCGTTGTCGGATGGGATTTAATTTATATTTTTTTAAGTTTTACAAAAGCTTGGGGATCAAATCCCGACCTATTCTTTACAAACAACGTTTTACAAGCAACAGATTCAATATCTGGAATATTTACAATCGTTCCAACAGTGCTTGCATCAGTGTTCGCAATTTGGTTTTTAGCTTGGTTCATTCTTAAAAGAGATTTGAACGATGGAATCGGAAAGGTAAGTAAAATATTACTTCCCTTGCTTTGTGTAATAGTTGTAATTATTGTTGCATTTTCCCTAACATTACCTGGCGCATCCATAGGTTATACACAGATATTTACACCAGACTGGTCTGCACTAACCAATTTAGACGTGTGGCTTGCCGCATTCGGACAGATTGTATTTTCATTAAGTTTAGGTATGGCAATCGCTATGACATATGCAAGTTACCTTCCAGAAGGTTCAAAATTAGTGGACAATGCCGTCATTGTAGCATTTTCAAATTCTGGATTTGAAGTATTTAATTCAATTGGAATTTTCTCCATTTTAGGATTTATGACATTAACAAGCGGAATTCCATTTAATGAACTTGTAACATCAGGAACAGGACTCGCATTTGTTGTTTTCCCACAAGTATTCAATACAATGGGACCTGCAGCAAATATAATTGGACCATTATTCTTCCTGTGCATATTGTTTGCGGGAATTACATCCGTTATTGCACTTCTTGAAGGAGTCTGTTATTCAATTTCTGAAAAATTCCTTATTGACCGTAAAAAAACTGCAACTGTCGTTTGTATTGTCGGATTTTTCATTTCAACCATATTTGCAACAGGCGTAGGAAGTACAATTTTAGGAATATTTGACGGATTTTTAAACAACTTCGCATTATTACTTGCAGTGCTTATAGAATGTATAATCTTCGGTTGGATTTACAAATTCGATAACCTTATCGAAACATTAAACGAAAATTCAAAAATTAAAGTAGGTAAAACCTGGAAAACAGTGATTAAATATATATTACCTATTTGTATTGCAGGCCTTTGGATTCAAGGAATTTATTCTACAATAACAACTGCAGATGACCTCAGTACAATAATAATGATAATATTAACTATCGTATTAATTGTCGTTCCAATCATCTTTGCAAAATTACCTGCAATTAACAAAGATTATTATAACGTGTAAAATTTACTTCAAATAGCTAAAATAATAGCTATTTTCTTTTTTTATTTATTTTTAAAAAATTTAAAGCGTTTATTACTTCTAATTATTTATAATATTAAGTTTAAAATAATATTACACAATTTTAGAGGTTATAAAATGATAAATATATCTACAATAAAAACACACATGTTCTGTCCAAGAAACCTATATATCCAAACATACGTCGATAAAGAGGAAGAAAACAATTATCAGTTAGCTATAGAAATCAAAAAACTTAAAATCGACATTCAGGATTTGATTCAGAAAAATCTGCGCAAAATCAAAAAGGAAATGGAGTTAACAGAAATCGAAAAAGAACTGTCAGAAAATATTGACTCATTCATAAAAAGCAATGCCGATGCGATAATGTCAATGGATTTGGACATGACTCCAGACCAAGTCAATGAAATAATCGACAACACCTATTTTAATATAAAACTGACAGCTTTAAAAATAAAACAAGCAATGAACATGTACCAAAAAGATGCTTTTGCCATTACCGACATGTTTTTTCCAAACTGCATGTATTCCTATTTATTAAAAGATCAAAAACTGGAATTAATTGGAATATGTGATAAAATAGAAATAATCGACGGCAAATATTATCCCATAATCATTAAAAGTTCAAATCCCCCATTAAAAGGTGTTTGGGATCAGGATGCAATAGAATTAGTAGCACATGCAATACTTCTCGAGGAAGAATTCGAAACCGAAGTTTTTGTCGGCTTTGTATACTATGAAAAAATTGATGAAAAAAGACCTGTTGTAATGGATGTAAACTTAAGAAAAGGATTGTTTGAAGTAATAAGAGAAGTTAAGGAAATTACTGAAAACAAAAAACTTCCAAATGTGAAAATGAATCCAAAAAAATGCAGCAAATGCGAATATGAAAATTTCTGTCTTAAAGGTTGAATTAAGAAGGGAGTTAAAAATAACTCCCCTATACGTCCATAAACATAAGAAATCAATATTTTATATTATCTCCAAGTTTTTTAATGTCAAACACTGCAGTATCTGCAACAGCCATTACTGCAAGAACACCAGCTTGGATAGGGTCAGTAATAATTAAATCAGCATATTTGGTTACACTACCAGGCATATTAAGTGAAATTACAATCAAATTTCCATTTTCTTTAACTTTTTTTACAGACTCTGTAATTTCGCCACCCATAAGAGAACCTGCCAAAACCAGTGCAGTAACACGAGGAAGTCTTGAAATAGCCTCAATAGCTTCAGCCAAATTTTTTTCACCAACTAATGGAATAGTATCAATACTTATACGTTCTCCACGTATATTATGCCTATCAGCTTCAGTGATTGCACCTTTAGCCACCTGGGAAACTTGTGCTCCACCACCAACAATAATTATACGTTTTCCATAAATATCCAGTTGGGAACCATGCAATTCAACGGATTTGATTTCTTTAATATTTTCCAAATCCAAAAGCAATTCATCAATATTTTCAACATGCTCCAATTCCAAATTGATAGATCCCATATTATTTTTTTCAACAAATAGATGAACATAACTAATATTAGCACCATGAGAAGTGATAACATCAGTAATATTATCTAAAACTCCTTTCTTTTCGTATGATTGGATAGTTAGTGTATAATCATTCATTTTTTGGCCTAATCTTATCTAATTCCGCATGTGCTCTTTTCCACATGCTTAAAAAATTATCATTTTTAGTAACTGGAATAACTTCAAGACCTAAATCTTTATGTTCAGCAATCCATTCTTCATGAAAAACTGGTATTTCAATTTTAATTGGTTCAGAGGTTTTATTTACAACTATGAGATTTCTATAAGGAAAATCCCATTCAACAATGTATCCTCCAAGACTTACCATATGATACGGTCTCATTACAAATTTCAAAATAATCACCTCATAATAATCCAAGCACAATAGCCAATATTCCGAGTAATGTTGATCCTAAAATTGTTGGCAATAACTGTCTATTTGTAAATACTGGACTGAATGCTGAAAAGATTCCCATCATAAATACGAATATCAATGCGACTGCAATATTGACTAAAATTCCCCATGAAAGAATTGTTGGTGGAACTCCAATAAACAATACTGAAAAGATTGCACCAAGTACAAACATGAAAAATCCTCTGGTCAGATAAACAATAGCCCTATATTTTGCAGCATATTCCATGTATGGTCCTTCAATAACATCGCTTTTAGCCTTAATTATTGAAAATGGATATTCATTTAAAATTATCATATATCC
>ONUN01000059.1 GCA_900320955.1 uncultured Methanobrevibacter sp.
AAAGGCATTAAATTTGGCTCGTCAAAGAGTGGCTGATGCTATTAATGCAAAACCTGAAGAAATAATTTTTACAAGCGGAGGATCAGAATCTGATAATCTCGCTATTAAGGGAATAGCTTTTAAATTATCTAAAAAAGGTAAACATATTATCACTACCAATATCGAGCATCCTGCCGTAAAAAATACTTTAGGATTTTTAGAATCCCTCGACTTTAAAGTAACCTATTTGCCTGTGAATGGGGAAGGTATCATCAGTGTTGAAGATTTAAAAGAAGCAATAACTGATGAAACAATTTTGATAACAATTATGCATGCAAATAATGAATTGGGTACCATTCAACCAATCGAAGAGATTGGTAAAATCGCTCGTGAAAAAGGCATTAAATTCCACACTGATGCCGTACAAAGTTTCGGTAAAATTGAAGTTGATGTTGAAAAATTAAATGTAGATTTACTTTCTTTATCTTCTCATAAAATTAATGGTCCAAAAGGTGTAGGAGCTTTATATATTAAAAAAGGAACTCGTGTTGTCCCACTTATACATGGTGGAGGTCAGGAAAAAGGAATTAGGTCTGGAACCGAAAATGTTCCTGGAATTGTTGGATTTGGTAAAGCATGTCAATTGGCAGCAGATAACCTCGATGCACATTACGAAAAGTTATCCTCAATTCGTGATGAACTGATTGAAAAGGTACTAACAACCATTCCTGAAGCTTATTTAAATGGATCTAAAGAAATTAGATTACCTAATTTGGTTAATTTTAGATTTAAAGCTATTGAAGGTGAGTCTTTAATTCTTTTATTGGATGCTAAAGGTTATCAGGCATCTACTGGATCTGCATGTTCATCTAATACTTTGGAAGCATCTCCAGTATTGACTGCATTAGGCCTTGACCCTGTTGATGTTCATGGGTCATTGAGAATATCTTTAGCGCCTGAAAGCGATGCTTTTGATGTTGATGAATTTGTTGATGTAATTGTAGAAGCTGTTAAAAGATTAAGACAAATGTCACCGTTATGGAATCAGGAACTTGATTACGATAATATAATGTGTAAAAAACATGAAGATAACTGTAGGAAGTGTTAATTATGGATTATTCAGAAAAAGTTATGGACATGCGGAGACTTAATGACAATTTACATTAAAGTTAATGATGATGATGTTATTGAAGATATTTCCTTCCAAACTTTCGGTTGCGGAGCAGCTATTGCAACCAGCAGTATGATTACTGAAATTGCTGTTGGAAAAACAATAGATGAAGCATTACAAATTTCCAGAAACGATGTTGCAGAAGAATTGGATGGTCTTCCACCAATTAAAATGCATTGTTCAAACCTTGCAGCCGACGGGCTTCAGGCAGCAATTGAAAACTATAAAGAAAATAATCAATAATAATATATACTTTGTTAAATAAACTATCTTTAATCTATTTAAGGAGATGTTTTATTATGGCAAAAATTTTAAAATGTGACGACTGTGGAAGTATTATCCAGGTTTTAGTAGAAGACGATGGTGACACATGTGATACTCACATGCTCAATATCCCAGTACAAACTGAAGGCGAAAAATCACCTAAACATAAACCTGTTGTTGAAATTGATGGTGACAAAGTAACCGTAAAAGTCGGTGAAGCAGCTCACCCAATGGATGATGACCACTATATCCAGTTTATCGTTGTTGAAGCTGGAGCAGAACAATACGCAAAATGCTTTAAACCTGGAGATGTTGCAGAAGTAACTTTCACTGTTAACTCTACAGATGACGTAAAAGCATGTGCATTCTGTAATTTACACGGCCTTTGGGCTAGTGAATAAGTTTAAAATCTAGTTTTAAACTTCTTTTTTTTATTTTTTCTTCATAAAAAATTATAAATAATTTCTTTTACATACTTTAAAATGTGTCTAAATATATTAAACTAATAATTTTTATTTTGATTTTAGGTTTAGTTTCGGCAGCTATTCTTTACATGGACAGTTCCGTTGATAATATGAATAAATTGATGCCTGAAATTAGTAAAGGCATTGTCAATGGAGATAAGGATTATAATGATGCTGTTGAACTAGTCAATAATAAAAATTATGCAAATTCAATGAATAAAGCTATTTCAGCAGGGAATAATTATAATAATAGTTTGAACAAATTACATATCTTAAAAAATAATTTTACTTCGGATGTTAATCAGGTTCATAAAGATTATATTAATAATGCTATTTTGGAATTGGAGTTAAAACTTAAGGCTGTAGACAAACTTAAAGAGTCAATTGAGAGTTTTAAAGTTAATGCTAATTATACTGGTAGCCAATATGGTTTTGAAGCTAATGATTATATGAATCAATCAATGAAATATAAAGATGTAATGGATTCATTAGTTAGTAAAAATCCGAAGTTATTCAAGCAAAATTTTATCATATAATGAGGTTTTAATATGAAAACTAAATGTCCTAAATGTAATGGAAGAGGTTCCGTAGTTGTAGACTATAAGGAATGTGATGCATGTGGCGGAACAGGTTATGGGGATGATGCATTTGATGTGGGTAATCATTTTAAAGGAGTAAACAATAAGGCAAAAGCAAAATTTGACTTGGGTGGGGATGAAGATATTCCCTGTGAAGTATGCAACGGAAAAGGCCAGGTCGAAGTTTTTGATGATTGTCCTCATTGTCATGGAACAGGTCAGGTTAATGTCTGCAGGGACTGTGGAAAATTAATTGATGAAAAGTATGATTTATGTCGTGATTGCGAAGAAAAAAGAAAGGTTGAAAAAATGAAGCATGATGAATATGTTGCCCGAGAAAATCAAGTTAGAAATGTCTATATTCTTGATTCACTATGTAAAATGAGTGATATGGATAAAGATAAATTATATAAAGGAAAAATTACTAGAATAGAACGTTATGGGGCTTTTGTTACTTTAAATAATAATGTTTGGGGATTGATGAGAGGAGATGTGTCCGGATATAAGGTCGGTGAAGAGGTAATTGTTTTCGTTACTGCCATTAAATCAAGAGAAGGTAAAATAGATCTAGCTCCCGCTTATGTTGATAAATATAAATTGATTAAATTAACCAAATCAATTCCAAGAACTTTAATTGGGGATTTGGAAAAGAAAAAAGGCAAAGTCGTAAGAATTGATGGTGAAGTTCAACAAATTCAACAGACTTCAGGACCAACCATTTTTATAATTAATGATGAAAGCGGAACAACTGAAATTGCCGCATTCGATAAGGCCGGTGAGAGGTCCTATCCTGAAATTGAAGTTGGGGATGCCGTTCAGGTAATTGGTGAAGTGAATGAACATGGTGGAAAAACACAAATTGAGTCATCATCAATGACTAAATTAAGTCCCGAACAAACTGCAAAGCTACTTGCTTTAATTGACGATGCATTAAACAAAAGGGCTGAACCAAATGATGTTGATTTCTTAGTCAAAAGTGATGTTTTAAATAGGCTAAAACCTAAGATGAGAGAAGCCGCTCAAAAAATCAGAAGGGCAATTCTTGATGGGCGAACCATTTTGCTTAGACATCACAATGATGCCGATGGAATCTGTTCAGGAGTAGCTATGGAAAAGGCTATTATTCCATTAATAGAATATGTTAATCCAAGCAATGATGCTCAATATTATTACTTTAAACGATCTCCAAGTAAAGCACCATTTTATGAACTTGAAGATGTAGTAAAAGACTTGTCATTCGCTTTAGAAGACCAGGAAAGACATGGTCAAAAATTACCTTTGATTGTGCTTTTGGATAATGGTTCAACTGAAGAGGACATTGTTGCCTTAATGCAGGCTAAAATCTATGACATTGAAGTTGTTGTAATAGACCATCACTCTCCTGGTGATTTGATTACCAAGGATGAAAGGAACGGCGAAATTTATGGGGCAACTGTGGCCGTTGATGAATATGTTGACACTCATGTAAATCCATACCTTGTAGGTGGAGATTCACAATTAACTGCAGGGGCACTGGCGACTGAAGTTGCACATATTATCAATCCTTCTGTAAAAGATGTAATCAAGCATTTGCC
This sequence comes from uncultured Methanobrevibacter sp., assembly GCA_900320955.1. Lineage (GTDB taxonomy): Archaea > Methanobacteriota > Methanobacteria > Methanobacteriales > Methanobacteriaceae > Methanocatella. The sequence goes on from ONUN01000059.1 coordinate 4,031, forward strand.
TGCTGTTGCTGCATTAGGTGACCGTGCAGAATGTGGAGAAGTTTATCAGTATCTTGAAATTGCTGAAGAAAAAGGATTTTCAAAAGAACATTTGGCAAAAATAGCCGAATGTGTTGATTTTGAAGCTTATTTCTTAAGATTTATGAATGGTAGGGGAATAATGGATACCATTTTAGCAGTTGATAATATCGACAAACATGATAAAATGATAGATGCATTATACAAGGAATATCAAAAAAGGATTGACACCCAACTTAAAGCTGCACTTCCAAACATTGAAAAAACCCAATTTGAAAATGGGATTTACTTTAATATTATTGATGTTGAAAAATATGCTCATAAATTCACATTCCCCGCTCCTGGAAAAACATGCGGTTTTGTCCATGATAAGATAATTAATGAACTGGGAGAGGACAAGCCTATTGTTACATTAGGGCATGGTCCTGATTTCGGTGTATTTAGGGCAACTGATGCTGTAAATGAACAATATGGATTTAATGTAAATGATATTGTTTCTGTTTTGGCAGAAAGAGTACCTTCAGCAGGTATTGATGGTGGAGGCCATGAATGTGCAGGTTCCATCAAATATATTGAAGGGCTTGGAGAAGATGTCCTGACTGAACTTGTCAAGGAAATTAAAAACATGTCTAAAAATTAGCTTTAAATTTGATATCATGGTTTTAGAAAATTATTGCAGGAACTGTGGTCATAGAATCCTAAGAAATGAACCTTTCTGTTCAAATTGTGGATGTAAAACAAATAATCGAAAGAAGGATGAATTATTGATATTTACACCACCTATTCATGATATCGGATTTTTTGATTTTAATATTGATTTTTCACCATATATCGAAAGCAATCGTAAAGATTTTCAATATGAAATATGCTCTTGTGGGTATCTTAATGACGTTAGTAATGAATTTTGCTACATGTGTGGAGTTAAACGGTCTCAAAGTAGATTGTCTAAGATTTTCAAATCAAATTCTAAACCTAAATTCGAGTTGGGTAATATATTATGTGAATGCGGTCATGTAAATCCAAAAGATAATATATTCTGTGAAATGTGCGGAAAACAATTACGCAATAATCCTAATCAAAGTCATGATAATTATAGTAATTTTAATTTGGAATTTGAAGATTCCATATTTTGTTTCTGCGGTGAAGAAAATGAAAAATTTTCCCAGTTTTGTAAAAATTGCGGATTGCCTCTAAAGAATTATGGATCATCATCAAATATTTCTATTCTATGCACCTGCTCTACAATAAATGATATTACCTCTGATTACTGCATTGAATGTGGTGCAAATTTGAAAAGTGAAAATTCTGTTTTTGTTTGTGTTTGTGGCCATAAGAATAAGGGCGGATCCAAGTTCTGTGAAGTATGTGAAAGACCTTTAAATCCTTTAAGAGTTATAAATTCAAAAATAATCTGTTCATGTGGCGAAATTTTAGATTGGAATTCTGATTTTTGCCATAATTGTGGAAAAAATATTAGGCGAAGAATTCTTGGTAAAAAATCTATTAATTATACTTTAAAAAGTATCAGAACAGTTTTGAGGTAGCATATGAAAGCTTGTGACATCTGTGGAACTTTAAACTTTAAGGAAAATAATTATTGCATTCATTGTGGCAATAAATTAATTTTGGAACATGTTTGTCCACACTGCGGCGAATATAATCCTGATGTTGCCCTTCATTGTGTTCATTGTGGCAAACAGATTAATCCGATTACAATCGATGATTTTGATGTACTTTTCAGTGAATATAATCAAAATCTGTTATTGAATGCTGAAATTAGTGATGAAGAGTATAACCGATTATTATCAAAGATTTTTGCAAGGGCAGAATACAGCAATATTTATGGAAACACTGCAAAAGAGAAAATTTTAAATTTAGCCAGCATTTTCACCCAATGTAAAACCAAATCCAGAGGAATTGAAAGAGGTTATATTTTCTTGGGAAATTGCATTTATTATGATGACCGTTTAGATGATTCAGTTCAGATTTCAACTTTAATTCATGAATTGGCACATTACCTGTTATTTGACATTATTGAGCAGTTGTTATGTGAGGTTTTCAAGGTAAATCCTTCAACAACTTTACAGACTTTCGTATGGTATTTCTTAACACTTCCCGAATTTAAAATAATGAATGAATATTGCGCCCATACTGTTGAGGGAAGGTTCATCCCTTATGGATATCAAAATTATGGCTCTTTTAATAGTTTAATAGATCAGCCGGATTTTGACAAATCTTCTTTAAATGATATGATTGTTTTTGGAAATACCTTTGCAAATGAAATTATTGTATATTTGGAAAAGTATATTGATTTAAATTTAAGGGAAGAAATCAAATTGCAGTATAAAAAAGATTTAAAGACTCCTTCATATGATTCTTTAAATATTGAAACAACTGATTGTTTGTCATTATCTGTAAAAAATAGTGTTTTGTTAAGGATATTGTGGGATATTTTAAAACTAGCATCAAATGATGATGTTCGTATGGAATTAGAAGAGATAAAAGAAGGTATTGAGTTAAACTAATCTTGTTCCTTTTCTTCTTTATCTTTGATATTGTCTAATACTTCTTTACCGGTGTCGGTAAGCCTATATAATCTGCCTTTACGTGCTTCTTCATTAATACATTCAACAATTTCTTTACTTTTTAATTCACTTAGAACCTTGGAGATATGATTGGTTCTAATTCCACTGTCTTTCGCTATGTTTGTTGGTATCTTTACATCGTCTCCAATAGATTTCAATGTTTTTTCGCGATATTTAGAAATTTGAACGTATGAAGTTAATTTCAAAAGTTCATCATTTTCCTTTGACATGATAAAATATTTTATTTTACTGTTATAAAAGTTTTATAACATATTATTCCTATCTTAACCACTGATTAAATTGATATATTTTTATTTATCTTTATCTTAATTAAATTGTAAATAATTAATTTAATATATATCTTGTGTTAAAAATAATTGTATACAAGTTAATTTTGTTGTTTAAAATGAAATGCAGTAAATGTGGTTTTGAAAATAAGGACAATGCAAAATTTTGCACAAAATGTGGTGGAAAATTAATTGAGGAAACTAATCCTCCTGCTGTTAATCAAAGTTCTAATAATTCTAAAATTATTATAGCTTTACTGGTAGTTATAATCATTATTCTTGTTGCAGTAGTTGCATCTTTTGTAGTCAATAATAATTCTGGACCAACTTCAACAAATGATGCTTCAAACAAATCTATAAAAACATCTCAGGAAGATAAAGTGGATGAAGGTAATAGTCAGAATACTCAATCTGTTGAGTCATCCAAATCAAAAACCAAATCCTGGCAATCAATTGGAAGTTATTCGGGTTCAGGTTCTGGAACGCAAAAGATTGAGGTTCCTTCAGGTAGAATAATGGTAAAACTTTCCGCATTCCCTATTAAAAATTATGCAGATAATCATTTGTATGTAACCGGTTCAAGTGGTACTGGTGGTGTTGATTGGGGACCAACTAGTGATGTGGAAACAAGATCAGATTCATTTGAATGTACTTTATCAAGTTCAGAGACTTTCACTATTAATTATTACGAAACAGTCAGTTGGGAAGTTGAATTCTTCAGATATCAATAAATTATTAATATGCTGAATAATAAAGTATTTAGTATGTTTTTTGATTTAAATATTAAAGGTAGTAGCCTGGAAAATAATTTGATATTGGCCAATCAAGCTTTTGAATATGGTTGGAATCATATTAATTTTTCATACAATCAAAATGATTTTGCAGATGCTTTAAAATTTAAGGAAGAGCTGATTGGCGAGCTTAATGAAAAGATTTCATGCGACTACACTTTAGAAATTAAATCAAATAAGGTAAATGAAATCCGAAAGATTACCAATAAGTTCAGAAATAAATCTTCATGCATTTCAGTTGTTGGTGGGGATTTGAAGGTAAATAGAGCAACTTTGGAAAGTATTAAAATTGATGTCCTGTCAAGACCATACTTGAAGCGTTTTGACAGTGGAATTAATCATGTGCTTTCTCGCGAGGCTGTAAAAAATAATGTTGCTATTGAATTGTGCTTTAAGGATATTTTAAGAAGTTACTTGTCTCCCAGATCTAAAGTAATATCTAATTTTAAGGATATCTATACCTTGTATAGAAAATTTGATTTTCCATTAATATTGTCATCTCGGGCGGAATCTGTCTTTGATATTAGGACAACACATGACTTTATTGCAATTTTTAAACAAACTGGATTGTCTGATGATGAAATAGCAAAATCATTTACCACATCTTCTAATATCTTGGAATTTAATAAAAATCGCGATAATCTAATTTTAAATGGTGTGAGGAGGGTTAATGATGGGTCTTAAGGTTCTTCCACCTACACTTCGTAAGAACAATAGATATTTGACGGTTGATATTAAAGTCACTTCACCGATTACCAAAGACAATTTTGTTTCAATCGTTTGGGATGCATGCGTTAGATTTCAAGGTGAACTCAATTCAGCAAATTTTAATTTATGGGTAATGAAATTTTATGAATTTGAAGGAACTGATGAATATTATTGTTATAAGGCAATTGTAAGATGTCAGAGAGATTTTGTTGATGATGTAAGGTCAGCATTGGCTTTGGCAAATATGTATAAAAATGGAAGGATTTCCATAACTACAATTGGATTGTCCGGAACAATAAAGGCATCACATAAATTCATTTAATTACTTTTTGTTATTTTAAAATAGAAAACTTTATAAATAATATATATTATATATATCAATTGAATTTATGGAAATTGAGTAAAAAAAGTATTTTAATAAACTACTGTGTAGTAATTAAAAGTAAATTGCCATTCATGGAGATTGGTTTTATTTTTTTATGTTGTTGAATTAAAATGTAATATTTATTAAAATATTTATAGAAAATATGAGGTATTAATATGCAACCTTTACAAAATGCTGGATATGATAGGGCTATTACTGTATTTAGCCCAGATGGAAGACTTTTCCAAGTAGAATAT
>ONUN01000058.1 GCA_900320955.1 uncultured Methanobrevibacter sp.
CCAAATATTAAAGTAACAAAAAGTTATCTTTCTCTTACTATATTATAGTAACAAAAAGTTATATAAAGGTTTCGATTATTTTGACTTTTTTCTTACAAGGGGTAATAAAAATACAATACTTTAAATATATTATGTGATATAATTTATTACCATGAGAAATAGTGAAGACATTAAAAATGATAAATATCATAAAGATGTCAATTCTTCTAATGGCCACATAGAAATTAGAGGAAACTATAACGACCATTTAGGAGATATTGATAAAGAAGATATACTTGATGTAATGGGTTGTAAAACCAGAAGAGATATAATTAATCTTTTAAGGGAAGAACCTATGTTTGTTAGTGAAATATCCAATGAGCTAGATATTGGTCAAAAGGCAATCATTGAGCATTTACGAGCTATGGAAGATATAGGTATCTTGAATTCTTCTTATAAGAAAATTTTAAGAGGTCGTCCACGTAAATACTATGATTTACAAAATGAAGTGAACATTCATATTACAATCAACAGAAACACTTTTGATGTAAATCTCTCAGAAGATATGTTAAATACACTACAGCTTCCATCAGGTGACGAATGGTCCAAACTTTTAGATATCGAAAAAAGAATTGATGCCGGACAACTCGAAGCTATCGATGAGTTGAAAAATCAAATAAGATTATACGGCAATCTTTTAGAAAGAGCTGAATATATTCTTGAGAGAACTTATAGGCAAAGATAAATAGTTGTGTGGTCATTAATTGATTGTTTGAATTCAATTTCAAACAATTTCTTTTACTTTTTTTTAGCAATTATCGCTTGTCCAAGAGATACCGATCCGTCTCCGGCGCAAGTGTTTTTATGTTGAATAAAATCATATCCGTTATTTTCCATGCAATTTTTAACCGTATCGGTAATGGCTTCGTTATAAAATACGCCTCCGGTAGCTCCAATACTTTTGAGATTTTTCTTATCCGCTGAGATAATTGCAAGTTCGCTTAATCCTTTGGCAACTGCAATTTGTCCCGCACGGGCAATATCTGCTTTTTTTTCTCCGTTTTGATATAATCTAACAACTTCTCTTAAAATCTCTGTGGTATTTAAGGTGTTATTTTCAATGATATATGGAATTTCCAATTCAGTTGTAGAGTAATATGCACAGGATTCAAGTTTCATGGAGCATTCTCCTTCATATGTTCTTTCATTACATATTTCAAGTGCAACTGCCATTGAATCGAGAACTCTTCCGGTACTTGTAGTCTTTCCAACATTAATTCCTGAATCTAACTGTTTGAAAATATTTTTAATTTCGATTTCTCCGTATTTGAAATAATTGGCATAATTTTTAATCAAATCCTCATCTTTGAGAATACTTGCAAGCATTCTTGCAGGATATCTTGTAGCCATATCTCCGCCAGGCATTAGCTGGCTTTCAAGGTGTCCTAATCTTTCAAAGTTTTTAATATCAGTATAAAGGATTTCTCCACCCCAGCTAGTTCCGTCACTACCATAACCCACTCCATCGGCTGCAATAACAATCATCTCATCAATTGAACTGTCATTGGCTAGTGCAATAGCGTGTGCATGATGGTGTTGTATAGGAATTAACTCTGCGCCATGTTCTTCGGCTAATTGGTGAGCAAGACGTGTTGTAAAAAAGTGGGGGTGCATATCACATGCAATTGCATCGAATTCGTTGATTTTAGTAATCCTCTGCATATTTTCAATTGCTTCCTTTAAAAATTCCAATGTTTTGGGTTTATTTGTATTTCCGATATGCTGTGAAGGATATACTATATCATCCTTGGCAATGGAAAATGCAACGTCAAGTTCCGGACCTAAAGCCAACACATTCAAGTCATTGACTTCATAATTGATTTTGTATGGCTCCGGTGTATATCCTCTTGAACGTCTGATGAATGACAGTTCATTGTTTCTGAATCTGATAACGGAATCGTCGCATCTATTTAATATCTTACGATTATGCACTAGAGAATAGTCATTAACTCCATTTATGATGTCTTCATTTTTAATCATCATTGGCTCTCCAGGAGTATTTGCTGAAGTCATTACATATGTGTCAATATCACTTTCATCAAAAAGTAAATAATGCATCGGAGAGTAAGGAAGCATCACTCCGATATTGTGAAGACCAGGAGAGAGTGATTCCGGAAATGGATAGTTATCATTTTTCTTTAAAATCACAATTGGCCTTTTATTTGATGTAATTGTTTTGATTTCCTTTTCGGATAGGTGAGCATAATTTTGCACTGATTTTAAATCATTGCTCATAACTGCAAAGGCCTGATTTGGTCTGTTTAAACGTTTTCTAAGTTCTTTGATTGCATCGTCGTTATATGCATCGACAACTAAATGTGTCCCGCCGATTCCCTTGATTGCCAAAATTTTACCTTCTTTCAGTATGTCTGCTCCTCTTTTAATGGGGTTTTCACAATCGATTTTATTCAAACCATCATAAAATGCCATTTGAGGTCCGCATTCACTGCAGCAAATTGCTTCTCCATGATATCTTCTGTTAAGGGGCTCTTTATATTCCACAAGACAGTCATCACATAGTGGAAATTCATCCATTGAAGTTCGCACTCGATCATAAGGGACACTTTCAATAACTGTAAATCTGGGTCCGCAATCAGTACATGCATTAAATGGATATTTATATCGTCTGTCTTTCGGATTTCTAATTTCTTCAAGACACTTGTCACAAATTGCAATGTCCGGAGGGATAACGCTTACTCCGGAGTATGTATCACCACTTTCAATAATTTCAAAATTAGAATAATTCTCGCTTTCGATGTCTTCAATTATCATGGAGTCAATTTTGGCGATTGGCGGCAGCTCATTGGGAAGTCTTTCAATGAATGATTCAGTGTTTTCTCCTTCAATTATGATTTCAACGACATTTCCCAGGTTTCTGACATATCCTTTAAGATTCAAATCAGTTGCTAGTCTATATACATATGGTCTGAATCCTACGCCTTGGACTATTCCTTGTGTCAAAACCTTTTGAGCTTTCATAAATATATTATTTAAGTTAAATTTTATATAAAATTTTATCCTAAGTAATACTATGAAAGATATTCTTGAAAGAATAAAAAGGAATAATCGTACAGGTTTTCCCGAAGCAATCTTTGCTGAAAGTAAGGATTATGATGATTTGATATTAATTATTAAGAGATACCTGGAAAACAGCGATGATGATTTAATCATAACAAAATTGTCTCTTGAAAGATATGAAAATATTTTAAATGATTTGGGAAGCGATTCATTTATTTTTGATTACAACAGGCGGGCCAAAATTTTAGTTATTAGAAAACAAATTGCTAAAAAAGACCCTGTTGCAAAAATAGGCATTATTACTGCAGGTACTTCAGACATTAATATCGCTGAAGAAGCAAGGGTGATTGTTGAAGAAGGTGGATGCGAAGCCATTACATCTTATGATATTGGTGTCGCCGGAATCCACAGGCTGTTTCCGCAGATTGCCCATATGGTTAAGGAAGGCGTTCGTGCATTCATTGTTTGCGCCGGAATGGAGGGGGCACTGCCTTCAGTAGTTGCAGGTTTAGTTGATGTTCCTGTTATTGGTGTTCCAACTTCCATTGGTTACGGTGTAGGTGAAGGTGGAAGAGTTGCACTTGATGCAATGCTTCAGTCATGCGCTCCTGGAATTGCTGTTGTAAATATTGATAACGGTTTTGGGGCAGGTGTTTTTGCTCTCAGTATTGTAAATACGGATTAAAATGTATTATAGGACATTCGATTCTAAAATCCATGATTTTTTCAAAGTTTCTAATTAGTTGATTTGGATGAGGATTTAGAAATGAATGTAAATTTTGTATATGTGAGTTAATCCTTTAAAGGGACTTCATGTATTGCTTCATGAACTCGTTTGCAATTGTTTTTATCGTTAAATAAGAAAAAGTTGTCAATTCTTTTAATGTATTTATTTTTAATTTTGCAGTCATTTTCAATATATTCAATTATCAAATCAACAAGTTCGTCTTCATTTTTGCATATCTCTCCCATTCCCATACTTTCATAGTCAAAAAAGCTTTTTTCAGTATCAAAATGATAATCGTTTCCGTACTGGTAATAGATTACTGGCTTATATAGATATGCAAAATCAAAAGCTACTGATGAATAATCGGTTATCAGTAAAGATCCATTATTAAATAATGTTTGAAACTTTGTTTTTTCATAATCAATTTTAACTATAAAATTGTAGACATTTGGGTGAGGCCTGAATATGATTTCGTAATTATGTTCTCTGGCTTTTTCGATTAATTTTTCATTGTTTATCAAACTGTTGAAGCGTTTGAAATATTCTGATTCGGCAATATATTCATTTGATTTTCTGGTGAGATATCTTCTCCATGATGGCATAATTATTATTTCATGTTTGTCCTCTACATTTTTAAGGTTGTCATATCTTGGCAGACCCTGTAGTTGAATGACTTCTTTTTTATAGTTGTAAGGATATTTAAAAGTGGAATCATATTCCTTTTTTGAACTAACTAAAAAGAAAGATAAATTCATGTTCTTTATATTTAACCAATCTGAAATATTGTCTTTAAGGATTCCATGTTGTAAAAATATATTGTTTGATTTTAAAAGACCTGCAAAGAATGGATAACCTCCCCAAAATGGATAAATTATTTCATTGTCCGGATGGGAAGATATTATGTTTTCTACATATAGTCCTAAAAATCGATGTTTCAATGATTTATAAGGTAGAACTTTGCCTATTTTTTTAATTTCATCAAAATCGTCATTGTTTGCATCTATAATGAAGTATTTATCAATATCTTCATTTTGTTTGACAGAATATTTGAAAAGATGCAATCCATTATCATCAGGCTCATTAGGGCGGTCCATATAAAACCATATTCTTTTATTTTTTAAAAATGGATAGCTTATCATATACGCCATTCTAAACGGCAATGCTTTTAAAAATCCGGGTTCATGACGTTTTATCATGTTTATTTGGGTGGTTAATTCTTGCTTTATCCAGTTTAATGCTGTTTTTCTTTTTACTATTATTCTATTTTCTTTTAAAATACTGATGTAGTGTTTTGTTTTAGCATAACCTATGGATTTTGAAAAGTTACACGGCCTTGAAAAATCAATTTTTAATTGTTTATTTTGTGATTTGAATAGAATTTCATATTTTTTATCATCTGATAATGGTATTGTAGCTTCAATAGAATAATCTGAAGCATATTTGTGCCCTAAACTGTACTTGTCATATTGTGGAAATTTTAATATTGATGTGTTTATTTTTTCACCGTTAACCAACAGGTCTAGATTTCTGTCTGAAACTGTAATTGTACTGGCCACGATATGTAGATTGTTGTTGATTATGTCATAAATATCAATAAATACGGTAATCAAATTGAGCTTTTCAATTAACCCTTTTGGAATTTGACCATATTTTAATTTGAATAAAAAGATTTTGGTGTCATTGTCAATTAAGATATTATTCATGATTATATCATCATCAATAATTTCAACAAAAGGATTTAATTTAGTTAAGTCTAATTCTTCTTTGGAATATTTTATGGCTGAAAGCCATTTAAGTTGATTTAATAGTTCGTACTGTACAAACTTTGGAATTTCTTGAAATTTGCTTTCGCTTTTTTTGATTATTCTATTGAGATTATTCTCTATGAATTTTGAATATTCCTCATCATTTAGGGCAATTTCTTCTGTTGGAAGTATCTTTTCTTCAATATTTTCAATAAAAAAACTTCCTTGTTTGCAAATTCCTAATTTTGAACAATTCAAGGATATTTCATTTAATAAATCATGATGGTGGTTATATTCATTTAAATATCTAATATTATTAATGGATTCTTTTTTGATAATTGTGGAAGGCCCTAATAACTGGACATATTCTGGATTTTTATTCAGGTCAAATATTCCATTTTCATCAATGATGTAATCTAAATATCTTTCTTTTCTTTTGTTTTTATAGTAATAAATTGGTAAAGCTATTAAATCCAGATTTTTATCATTTCCAATTAGATTTAAAGTATTTTCTAGTGTATCTTCTGAGAGATAATCATTTGCATGTAAAAAAATAAGGTAATCCCCATTTGCATTTTCAAGTCCGATATTGGCTGCAATTGGCGAATCGGATTCAAGACATTTTATATTTTTGCCATAATCATTATTAAAAATATTTTGAACATATTTTGTGTTGTTATCAATGACAATGACTTCTATATTCTCATTAAAGTTTAATGTTTGATTAATAATTGAGTTGAGTGTTTTTTTAAGTTCATCAACGGAATTGTTTCCTAGGATAATTGCTGTAAATTTGAATTCACTCAACTTCATTCCTCTTTAATCTTGTGATTGTTTGTAATCCGGGCGTAATGTGTATATTATACAATCTAAATCTTGTGTTGTAGTATTTACTTTATCATATCCCGTCATAATTATTGAATATGTGTGGTCATATTTATAAAAATACGAAATAACAGCACCTGGTTTGCTTCCATTTTTTAAGATTGTTTGATCAATTTCTGTATGATCTAACTTAAATGTTCTATTTGTGATATTGGTCAAATTTTTTTCTTCAAGAATTTCTGATGTTATATTGGTTTTTATTTCTTTCACGGTATTTCCTTTACCAAAATCATAAATTTCTATTCTTTCATCATTATTTTTATTATATAATGTTACAAGGTTATTGTTTGTGTCTTCAACAGAAAATCCTTCAGGTATTGTGATGGTAGTTTTGCTGAAAGTTGTAATTGCACTACCAACAGTCATTGAATTATCTACAATCAGATACATGGAACTTAATCCAATAATTGCTATTATAATAATTAAAATCCATCTTTTATCCATTTTTAAACCTTTTTATTTCTTTTTACTGCTTTTTACATAAGCGTCGCAAACTTTCTTTGCTTCTCCTTCCATTACAATTTTTCCATTTTCAATCCAAATGCATTTGTCACAAATTTTTTTGATTTGCCCTATTGAGTGAGAAACAAGAAGTACAGTAACGCCTTCTTTCATCATTGATTGGATTTTTGCATTACTTTTCTTTTTAAATTTGATGTCCCCTACTCCAAGTACTTCATCAAGTATTAATATATCTGGTTTAATTGCAGTTGCAACTGAGAAACCTAATTTTGCTTGCATACCTTTTGAATAATTCTTAACAGGATAATTAATAAATTCTCCAAGTTCTGAAAATTCAACAATCTCATCATATTTTTCTTTAAGGTAATTTTCATCCATACTTAAAAAGGCACCATTTAAGAAAATATTATTTTTTCCGGTGTAGTTTTTATCAAAACCTGCACTAATCGCAAGTAATGGTGCAACTTTTCCATTAATTTTGACAGTACCTTCTGTAGGTTCATAAATTCCGGATATTATTCTTAAAAGAGTACTTTTTCCAGATCCGTTGAAACCAAGAATTCCTACCCTTTCTCCTCTATTGACCTTAAATGAAATTCCATCAAGAATTCTGATTTTTCTTTTATCTTTTTTGTTACGTTTCAGTGTCCTAATAACATATTCTTTAAGGGTATCAATTTTATCTTTTGTAACTTTAAATTCCATTACCAAATCTGTTACCTCAATGGCAACTTCCGAATTCATATTTCGGATGGAATCTTTTTTATTTCTTTGAAATCTATCAAATATACTCATAATCATTACCCTTTTTAAATTTCTAATGCTAATTTTTTATCGTAAATGCTGAATAATAAAATGCCTATGAAAAATACTGTAAATGCAAATGCTGCCAAATAAAGTAATGTACTTAAATCCGGAACAACACCGTACACAACCGATTCTCTGAAACATGAAATTGCAGAGTATACAGGATTAAGTGTAAATATTCTTTGGACAGTTCCAGGCACGATTTCCATAGGATAAAACAATGCTGATGCATACATTAAAATTAAAGTAAATACGTTGTATAAATATCCTATATCTGAGAAGTATGTGTTGCATACCGCTAAAATCAATCCCACTCCGAATATTAGTATCACTAATAAAAATATTGGTATGATTGCATATACGCTTGTTAAATGGAACTGCGCACCAGTGACTATCATCACTCCAAATAATATTACAAATGAAATTAGGAAGTTAACGAATTCATAACATACTGCACTTACTGAAAACATGTATTTTGGAACATAAATCTTCTTTAAAAGACCTGCATGTCTTTTTATAGATCTCATAGCTCCTTTTGTAGCGGAATTATAAAAATCGTATATTAATCTTCCGGATAAAAAGTAAACTGGATAATTTTCAATGGATCTACCAAACAGCATTGAAAAAATTGCAGTAAACACTATCATGATTAAAAGTGGATTAAAGAAACTCCAAAGTATTCCCAACACGGAATCCTTATATTTTGCAGTTAAATCCTTTTTAACTAGCTGTTTTAGTAGAAACTTCTTTTCAGCGACTGTATCAAACATAATTTAACCAATTTTAAATTTATTTTCTTCTTCGAGAAAATTCTTCAAATACTTCATCAATTTCCACGCCTTTATAAACTAAGATTAAAAGAGTGTGGAAAATCAAATCAACAGATTCATATACTAAATTTTCATCATTTTTAGCAGCAAGTAAAACTTCTCCAGCCTCTTCAGCTATTTTTTCAAGTATTTTGTCTTCAGCTTTTTTATCGCTGTCTTGCATTATATTTGATGTATAAGAATCAATAGGATTGTCCCTTCTTGATTCTAAAACTTCGTATACTTCGCGTATGATTTTATCATTATCCATTTAATCATCATCCTCGGATGCTTGATCTTGCATACTTTCTGTAAGTGCAATTAATGGATGTTTGTCATCATCAATAATTTCAATATCATTGAATGTTCTAATTCCTGCCCTATCTGCAGTTTTTTCCATACCTAATTTAATGTCTTGACCTAAATCAACGACATAGGAATCCACTGTTTCATATCCTTTTTGTTTGGATGCTACTGCTCTGTGGTGACCGTCAACTAAAATCCAACGGTTTCCAGTTTTTACTACAATTGCAGGCTCTGCTAATCCTTTTTCCAATTCATAAGCCCTTCCTTCAAGTTCGTCTGCATAAACTTTATCTTGTGTAGGTCTTAATTTGTTGGTTTCAACAGGCATATGTTTTAGTGTAGTTTTGATTCCGTATAATTGTTCCATGGTCTTTTTAAAGTATTCTACTTTAGTTGGTGTTGATCTTTCAATATGTGACCTTACCATATCAGTGTTTGTAATAATTCCAACTAATGCACCGTTTCCATCTACAACAGGCATTCTTGAAATTCCTCTCCTGAACATAACCCTTGATGCATCGTTGATGGTTAAATCTTGGTTGGCGACTACTAATTTTTTTGTCATTAAATCTTTAACTGTTTCTGCCCATTCCTTTGATATAATGTCGAATGCAGTAACCATACCAACTAATTTGCCATTATCTACAACCGGATAACTATTGTGACGACTTTCTTTCATTAAAGTAATAACATCTTCTGTTTTTGTATTTGGAGTAACATTGATAACATTTTTAGTCATGTAATCTTTAACATATGATTTTTTCCCAGCCATCTTCGCGCCTCCTATTCTATATTATCTTTTAATAATTTCACTGTTTCACCAGGGTCAGCTTTTCCTCTAGTTAATCTCATTACTTGACCTACTAAGAAATTAAGGGAAGCTTTTTGACCTCCGAGATAATCTTCAACAGCTTTTGGATTTTCATCTATTGCTTGTTTTACAGCGGCTAATACTTCATCGTCTTTTACAACACCAAGTAAACCTAATTCTTCAGCAATTTCTTTTGGAGATTTGTCATTATTAGGCATTTGTTCGATGATTTTGTGTCCTGCCTTTGCTGTAATTTCTTTATCTTGAAGCATTTTTAAAAATTCAATCAAATCATCAGATGTAATTCCACTATCTGCAAAGTCTAATTTATTATATGATAAAACTCTCTTAAGTTCATCTCTCATAACTTTAGCTGCAAATTTGGAATCGACTTCTTTTACGACTTCTTCATATGCTATGGCTAAATCGAGTTCTGATGTTAAAACTTTTGCGGATTCTTCATCAATATCATAATCTTCAACAAATCTTTTAACTTTGTTGTGTGGAGCTTCAGGCATTGTTTTTAAGATTCTTTCAATTGTTTCATCACTAATTTTCATTGGAGGTAAATCAGGATCTGTAATGAATCTGTAATCATCAGCATCTTCTTTCATCCTCATTCCAACGGTAATCATTTGTGATTCTAGATAAGCACGAGTTTCTTGTTTTACTTCAACGCCTCTTTTCATAAGATTTTTTTGTCTTACAAGTTCGAATTTCAATGCTTTGTAAGCCCCTTTAATGGAGTTAACGTTTTTCATTTCAACTCTGTTTCCTCCATTGATGGAGATGTTAACGTCAGCTCTCATGGTACCTTCTCCACGAGCTCCTCCACTATATTGTAAAACACGTATTAATTCTTTTAAAAAGTTTCTTGCTTCTTCTGGAGATTTTATATCAGGTTCTGTTACAATTTCAACTAATGGAATTCCTGAACGGTTAAAGTTAACGGTACCTCTGTCAGGTTTAAATTGACCTGGGTCTTCTTCAGCGTGTATTTCTCTGATTCTAATTCCATTCAATTCTCCGTTAATTCCAATTGGAACGGAAGTTCTTTGATAACCTGAAGGTAAATCTGGATAATCGTAATGTTTTCTCATGAAATAGATTACATCCTGATCAATTTCACAGTTAAGCATTAAAGCTATCATCAATGCATTTTCTAATGCCTTTTCATTTGTAGGATGTGGTTTAGCACCTGGTTGGTTCAAACAAATTGGGCAGATGTTTGAATTTATTGGTGCGTCCTGATAATTTGTAGGACAATCACAGAATAATTTTGATTCGGTTTCTAATTGTACGTGGATTTCAAGTCCACACATCATATCAACATCGTCACTAATAATAACTCCTCCATGGGATATTTTTTATATTAACTTTATATTTGTTTATTTCAATTTATAAATATTGTTAATATTAATGTTCTTTTTTTCTTTGTTAAAATACACTAAAATTGATGGATGGTTATGATGATATTTTAAAGTTATAAATTTATGCTATTATCTGATATTTTTAAAAATAATATAATATTCGACTTATTAAGTTATTTTAATAAGTTTATGTAATGTTTTTATTTTAATTTAAAAATTTGAAATTAATATTTATTTTTCAAAGATTCTTTAACATATCTTTTTATAAATCTGTCAAGTTCAGGTGAAATGTCACTTTTTTTCTCACCTAACTTGCTTTTATCTGTAAAAGTCCCTTTTAATTCACGGCCTGCCCATTTAACTTCTTCTTCGACTCTTTTACCATATTTTGTTCCAAACATTTTGAATAATGGGAATTTGGTTATTCCGTTAGCTCCGCTTAATATTAATATTCCAATATTTGCAAGGTTATCGATCCATGTTCCACATATTATTTCAATATCTGGAAATGCAAGCCTGATTTTGGCTACGACTTGGGCATAATAAAGGGATGCAGGTTGGGAAGAGTTTGCATAAATAGTTTCCTTGTGGGGATTTAAGGAGTAGAATATTACTCTGTCAATTTTATGATTTTTGATATAATCAATAACATATTGGACATCGTCTAATGTTTCACCAAGCCCTAATATTATTGTTATTGCTTTTTTAAATCCTAAATCTCCAGCTACATCCAGCATGTTGCTTATATCATCTAATTTTTTAGAAGGGCAAACTTTTTCATGGATTTGTGGATTCGCTACTTCAACAGCCCCAGTTATTCCTTTAATTTCTGGCCCATATTCATTTAATTCATCTGTTATTCCTGTATTTAACCAAACTCCTTCGCCGGTAATGTCTTTTATTGTTGTTGCAATTTCTTTTATTTCCTGTGTGGTGAATGATTCATATCCTCCGGATAAAAATTCAATATTCCAGTCAAGACGTTTGCACATTTCTGCTTCTGCATAAATATTGCTTATGTTTGTTGACATATAACAAAAAGCACAATCTCCCTTATCACACCACCAGGATAAGAAAACAGCTCTTTCAAGAGTAATTAAGTTTCCATGATGTTTTAACGTTGTTTTGTTGGCTTGTTTTAGTAGGTCAAAAATGTTAGAATCCATGTTTTTATATTGATTCTTAAAGTTTATATATTAGTTCATATAATCTATTATTGTAAAATTATTTTGTTTTTTCCGATAAAGTGGAAAAAACCAAAAGCTTTATATACTATGCTATGCATAGTTATTATTACTGTTTAAAGTCTTTTGATTTTTAAACATGGGTTTTATTTGGTTGAGTAGATGGGTTATTAAATGCCATCGTAGCTCAGTAGGTAGAGCGTTCGGCTGTTAACCGATTGGTCACAGGTTCGAGCCCTGTCGATGGCGCTTCGAGGGCCCATAGCTTAGCCAGGTAGAGCGTCCGGCTCATAACCGGAAGGCCATGGGTTCGAACCCCATTGGGCCCATGTTAATAAAACTTTTATTTGTATATATGCTCCGGTGGTGTAGTCCGGCCAATCATTTCGGCCTTTCGAGCCGAAGACTCGGGTTCGAATCCCGGCCGGAGCATTTAAAAAATTTGTTAAGATTTTTAATGGTTTCTATAGTATCCTTTCTTTTTTATAAGCGGGGGTGCCCGAGAGGCCAAAGGGGACAGGCTTAGGACCTGTTGACGCAGGTCTACCAGGGTTCAAATCCCTGCTCCCGCACTTTAACATATTTTTTTTATTTGTACTCATGCCGGGGTAGGGTAGGTGGTCATCCTCCGGGACTGTGGATCCCGGGACTCGGGTTCGAATCTCGGCTCCGGCCCCATTTTATAAAAACTTTTTTTTTAAGATTTTAATTAGTGAATATAAGGTGTAAATATGGCTAAAAAAGGTTCAGCCGAAGAAAGGGATTTGGTACATAAACTTTGGGAAAGGAATTTTG
Organism: uncultured Methanobrevibacter sp.; assembly: GCA_900320955.1. Classification (GTDB taxonomy): domain Archaea; phylum Methanobacteriota; class Methanobacteria; order Methanobacteriales; family Methanobacteriaceae; genus Methanocatella. Next base: position 12,959 of record ONUN01000058.1, read on the forward strand.
CAGCTATGAGGGCTCCAGCATCTGGAGGAGCAACTAAAAATCCTTTACCTGATGTTGTAGCGGGAAATGGTAAATTATATTTGGCAATAGAGGTTAAAACGACTACTAAAGATAAGGTTTATATTGACGCTCCTCAAATAGAAGCACTTTGTGAATTTTCAAGAATATTCGGTGCGAAAGCTTATATTGGAGTTAGATTTAAATACACTAAATGGCTATTTTTAGAACCTAAAGATACTCCTCGTACTCGTAATGGAAATTATAAAGTTGAAAAAGATTATGCTCTTGAAAAAGGATTTGAAATTGATGAAATTGCTGGAATAGACAAACAAATGAAGTTTTAGCTAAATGGTAATCTTTATATATAATTAAAATATATCTATTATTGTATGTTATATGTGGGGTTATGGTGTAACCTGGCATCATCTGGGACTCCAGTTGTCTTTGAAGAAATATTTGGAGTACTGAGGCAAGAGAAATCCCAGGATCGGGGTTCAAATCCCTGTGACCCCATTTTTATATAAAACTTTTTTTCAAAAATTTTAATTACTTTATTATCAATATTATTCTTCATGAGTTCTAATGATATTATTTTTATTTTAGGTTTTAATTATGATTCTAATTGTTATTTGATTAATGGCAATACTCTAGTAGATACTGGTGCAGGAGATAATAAGGAGTATTTATTCTCCAAACTTCGTGAAAATGGTGTTGAACCTGAGAATATTGAATTAATTATTAACACTCACTGCCACTTTGACCACATTGGTGGAAATTACCTCTTCCCTAATGCTAAAATCGCTGTTCATAAAGCGGATGCAATTTCAATGAAGAATCAGGATTCTTTAGGTACATCAATGTCTGCCTTTTCTCATGAGGGCAATTCAAAAGTAGATATTGAACTTGAAGATGGCGATGAAATTGCAAATTTTACAGTCATACACACTCCGGGTCACACTGCGGGGGGAATTTGCTTGTGGGATGGTGAAAACTTGATATCTGGCGATACTATCTTTGCCGGTGGTGGAGTTGGCAGAATGGATATTGGTGGGAACTTTGATGATATGAAAAATAGTGTTGAAAAATTAACAAAGTTGGATATTAAAAACATCTATCCTGGTCATGGTCCTATTGTAGAAAATAATGGAAAAGAACATATTAAAATGTCTTATTCCCTATTTCTCTAATTGTTTAGAAACTTTTTTGAAGTTTCCTCTTTTTACAAGAACTGAAACTTTTTCTCCACGGCTAATGGTATTGTCTGGCTGTGGAATAATTAAATTTCCGTTTTGATATGTAGCAATAATAATGTATTCTTTTGTTGGGGAAATGTCTTTAAAACGTTTTCCTACGATTTTATCGTTAGTTATTGTCATATCAAGAATTTCAGCATCTCCTTCTCCAAGTGTTATTAACTCTGCAACATTTGGTCTTGTAACGATTTTTTGAAGATATCCTGCTGCTGTAATTTCTGGACTGATTACTTGGTCTATTCCAACTTCTTTAAATGCTTCTTCGTGATCAGGATTACTTACACGTGCAATAATATTTGGAACATCATATTTTCTAACGAGAATACATGACAATAAGTTTGCTTCATCATTTCCGGTTGTAGCAATAAAGAAATCTGCATCTTCAATATTACTTTCTTCAAGCAATTTAGAACTAGTTCCATTTCCACAAATAACTAATGCATCAAGCTCTGCTGCAACTTCTGAACATAATGACTCGTCACTTTCAATTAATGTAATGTCATATCCATCTTCAATTAATAAATTCGCAAGTGCAAGTCCGACACGACCTCCACCCATAATGATTACATACATTAAAATCGCCTCAATAATTATTTGATAATCAATATTTTGTTTAAGACATTATAAATATTATCTTTTGAAAATTTCAAATATCGCCCTTAATGTAATCAATACCGGATAAATTTCTATCCTTCCGGTCCACATATCAAACATACTTACAATTTTCAATATAGGATTTAGGGTATGATTAACAATTCCAAGGTCTAAACCATTGTTACCTTGAAGAGACATTGCAGCAAATAAGCTTTTAAACGGATCATATCCAAATAAACAAAATAATGCCCATGTAAACATAATAAACATCATGTATAAAGTAATGTAATTTCCGGCTTGGGATATTGCCTTTTCTGGAATTTTGTGACCATTTAATTTAACCGGAACAACACGCCCTTCCGGGGATAAAATTTCTCTGATGTGTCTGTATATTCCCTTAAAAAATGTAATCATTCTTACAAGTTTTATTGCACCTACTGTAGATCCGTTTGACCCTCCTGTCAGCATCAAACACATTAAACATATTATTACAAATGATGGCCAACCTGCCATGTCATGCGGCATTGCAACACTTGCTCCGGTGGTTGTAATTGCTGAAACAACTGTAAATAACAAATCTATTGGCACGATATTTGAGATAAAATAAAGTATTACAGTAACAAATGCAATTACTCCAATTATTATTTTGAATTGCAAGTCATGAATTAAAGATTTTCCTCTTGTTTTGATAACATTATAATGCACTAAAAAGCTTGTAGCTCCTAAAATCATCAATACAATTGAAATAAGGTATATTATATCATTTTGGTAGTAACCCATATTGGCATTTTTTATGCTCATTCCTCCAGTGGAGATTATGTGGAATGAATTGCAGATGGAATCAAATAGGGGCATTCCAGCTAAAAGGTATAAAATTAATCCAAAAACAGTATAAATTACATAAATTTCCAATGTCTTTTTGAGGGTGGTTTTAATACTTGGTTTAATCCTTTCATCACGAGCTTCTGATTGGTATAACTTTGATGAAACAGATCCCGGTTTTGTTAAAACACCAATCACCATAACAACAACTCCTAAACCACCAATCCATTGTTCAAGAGCTCTAAAAAATAAGATACTGTGAGGTAATATTTCAACATTTTCAAACATTGTTATTCCGGTACCTGTTAATGCGGACATGCTTTCGAAAACACCATCAACAATGGGTATATTTGTAGATAGTGTAAAGACAAGCCCTCCGATAATACTCGCCCATAACCAGGCAAATGATGAAATCATCATTCCATGCTTGAGCCGCATTTTTTTAGGTGTGGAATTTTCAAAGTATTTTTTAAAAATAAGTCCTAAAGCAATTGAAATCGCTGCAGGTATTACAAAACTAATGACATCGAATTCAAGGTAGACTAAATCGAATATCAATGGAACAATACACATTAATCCGATTCCTATCATCAGATACCCGGAATCTCTTGCAACAATTAACAAATCACTTTTAGTTATATACCTCATTATTGTAATAATTTGAATAAATATCTATATAAATTTATAAGTAATGAGGAAATTATAATTATAAATATAGGTAGGTAAAATTATGGACCGTAAAACTATATTTTTATTATTATTCAGTGTAGTTATTTTACTTATCATGTTGTGGTTTGTTGGCATTGACCAGGTTATTGATGCTTTAAAGATGGCAAATCCACTTATAGTAGCGTTAGCTATTCTTACTCAAGTTTTTACTTATTTTTTATACACTTTGCGTTGGCAAATTCTTAATAAGCTTACTGATAAGGATGTTTCAATTAAAGAGTTGCTTCCGATGGTACTGGTTGGTCTTGCAGTAAATAACATTACTCCGTCCGGACGTGGGGGTGGAGAACCTGTAAGGGCATATGTTCTTGCTAAACGTAAGAACTATCAGTTTGAAGAGACTTTTGCAACTGTTGTGGCTGATAGAGCTTTGGATACATTTCCATTTGTTGTATTGGCAGCCATTACAATTGCTGCAATGGCATTGTATTTTGATTTTGATACATGGTTGCTTGTTGTAATGGTTTTGGCAGTTATTGCAATTGTCGTTATTTTGATAGTCCTTATTTACATGTGTATTAATCCTGGTTTTGGTCAAAGAGTTGATGGCTGGATTATAGGGCTTGTTAGAAGATTTTATAAGAAAAATTCTGAAGAATTAGAACAAAAGATACATGATGCAATTTTAGGATTCCAGGACACAATGAAATTATTGATTTCAAATAGGAAAGTCATGTACTATACTGTTCCATTGTCTTTTATAATTTGGGTTTTTGAAATTATCCGGGTCTATTTAGTATTCATGGCTTTTGGAGCCAATGTAAGTCTTATTACTATTGGTGAAGTATTCATTGTCGCATCATTGGTAGGTATGATTCCACTTCTTCCAGGTGGTTTGGGGGCTATTGACGGTGTAATGATTATTTTCTACTCTGCTGCAGGTATTTCATCTTCAGTAAGTGCTGCAGCAACTGTTGTTGAAAGGTTAATTTCATTTTGGATGGCTACAATTATTGGTTTGGTAATATTGCCGTATTATGGTTCATCCGTAATGGATAAGATATCAACATCATCATCATCTGAAGAAATTGAAGAATCTTTGGAAGATGACCTAAACGATAAATAGAAAACTTTATTTTAATTTATATTCATAAATTTAATTATCACAAAAAATTAATTTTTTGTAAAAATTATGGTGAAAATATGGAAATTAACGGTGTAGAAATTAAAGATACTTACGCAGAAGGTTTCGGAATTAAAGTAACTAGAATTTTAGTTACTGCAGCAACCGAAGAATTAGCAAAAATTGCAGCAACTGAAGCAACCGGTTACGGAACTTCTGTTATTGGCTGTCCTGCAGAAGCAGGTATTGACTGTTTTGTACCAGCTGATGAAACTCCTGATGGAAGACCTGGTTATGCAATCATGATTTGTCACGCCAGTAAAAAAGCACTTGACCACGAATTAATGGAAAGAATCGGTATGTGTATTTTAACTGCTCCTACTGCAGCAGCATTCAACTTACTCGAATCAGAAGATGTCTTAAAAACAGGTTTCAAACTCAAATACTTTGGTGACGGATTTGAAAAAGACCTTGAAATCGCTGGCAAAACTGTACATTCCATTCCAATCATGTCTGGTGACTTCTTAGTTGAATCAACATTCGGATTCAAAGATGGAGTAGCTGGAGGAAACTTCTTCATTTTAGCAAAAGATCAAATAACTGGTGTTAAAGCAGCTCAATTGGCTGTAGCAGCAATTGCTAATGTTGAAGGTGTAATCACTCCATTCCCTGGAGGTATGGTTGCATCTGGTTCCAAAGTAGGATCCAACAAATACGCATTCTTACCAGCATCCACTAACGAAAAAATGTGTGTAACTTTAAAAGATGAAGTTGACTCTGACATTAGAGCAGATGCTGATGGTGTATTTGAAATTGTTATTGATGGTGTTGATGAAGAATCTGTAAAAGCAGCTATGAAAGCTGGTATTCAAGCAGCTTGTGCTGTTGATGGTGTACTTGAAATTTCAGCAGGTAACTTCGACGGTAAATTAGGTTCTGCATTAATTCAATTACATGGATTATTCTAGAGAGATTAACTCTCTTTTCTTTTTTTTATTTTAATTATTTGGATTGATGACAATGAAGTTTGAGTTCAAATGTAAATTTGTCATTGTTCTATCGTTATTGGTTCTTTTTTTAAGTATAAGTGGTGTATCTGCTTTGGATAATATTACTGATGTTGTTGTTCAAGAGGATGCGGATGCTTTAGAAAATAATGATATAGATAATATTGATGCTCGGATTGACAATGTTGTAGAAATTAAAAATACTTCTATAAATTCCAATTCTCCTTCCGTATATTATAAAGAAAAAGGAAAATTGGTAACCTATTTAAAAGACAGTGATGGTCATCCAGTTTCAAATAAAAATTTAACAATACTTTTGAATGGTAAGAGTTACACCAGAACCACGGATAATACAGGAAAAGCAGTTTTAAATTTAAATCTCAAGCCAAATAAGTATGATGTAAAGATTAAATTTAATGGGGATTCAAACTACTCTTCAAGTAATTATGGTGGTGTAGTTAAAGTTCTTAAAACTCCACTATCAATTAAATCTAATGATTTCAGTACTTATTGGAAATCTGGTCTGTTCTTTAAAACAAAGGTATTCAATAAAATAACTAAAAATCCAGTATCTGGGATTAAAGTGTTATTTAAGGTTTATTACTCAAACAAGCTATCTAAAAAGTTTCATGCAATTACTGATGCAAAAGGTTTCGCTTATTTGAAGAAAAACTTAAATGTTGGTACTTATAAGGTTCAGGTTTCTATTGATGATAAAAAGCAAAGTGAATATTTCATTAATAAATACTCCAAAGACAAGGTAACAATGAATGTTAAAAAGAGTATTGGAATAGGTTGTTGTTCTGTTTACCTTCAGGTAGGTTCTTCTGAAAGTGTAACTAGTTTTAGGAGAGATTCAACTTATGCTGTAGATATTCACATCAAACCTGTAAAATGGTATGGAAGAACTGCAATTAAACAATATAAAAATGATGGTGGGTATGCATTTCATTCAATTACTACTTCTGATGGGTGGACTATGGGATTCGGTTCTGCCGACAGTGCTTATGCAAATCGTGAAATTGAAAAATTGGCGGGGCAAATGGTGAAAGCAGGATCTATTAAAAAATCAAAATTAAATTCCATTAGAAATCATATTGCATCTATAGGTTATAGCATTGGACATTTTGTAATCAAGGCACCTGATGGGAAATATTCTATTGTTTGGGTTTCAGGTATCAAAAATGGAAAACTAAAAGCAGGTCAATATATTTGTGTTCCTAATTCCAAATCATATTTCCGTCAAGGTAAATATACTTCGTTTAATACTAATCCTGTAAAAGCGGCTGTTAAAATTGTAGCTACTGATTATTATGGTGTAAATAGGCGAAATATATTTGTTCATCATTGGAAAGCAACAACAAAGGATGGTTCAACAACTTCGTTAGTCAAATCCTATGTTGCAAATGATAATGGAAGATATGTGGATGCAGGTACTGGATATTTAAAGGATAATGTTTACTATAAAAATACTTTTTTAAGTAAGAATAAACTTCCGGTTATTCCTAAAACTAAATATTTGGGTTATTATAACTTCGGAAAAATAAATAAATTTAAGATTCAAACCACTGTTAGTGCTCCTGAGATTACAGCTTTCGTGAATAAATCTAAGCTATTTAAAGTAACCATTAAAAATAAAGCAACTAAAAAACTGCTTAATGGTGTTACAATTAAATTAAAAGTATTTACTGGCTCCAAATATAAGATTTACTCTTTAAAATCCACTAAGGGAGTTATTAAATTAAATACTACCAAATTATCTGTTGGAAACCATAAAGTTGTTGTATTTTCAGGCAATACTAAATATTATGTATCAAAAGTAAGTAAAATTGTTGTAAAAGAATAGGGATATTATTTCTCTAATTCTTTTTTTGTTATTTCAGCAATTTGTTTGTCGGATAAATTTTTTCCAATAATCTCTTCTTTTTTTTCCAAGTCTTTTATCAACGATTCAAAAGTTGCATTGTCCGGACCTGAAATAACATGTGAATGGATGTTATTAACAGTTTTGTATAGGTTATCTAAAGATTTTTTAGCATCGGGATGGGTTTTTAAGTAATCTCTATAATTTTTACCGTCCTGCAGATCTTTTGTTATAATTCTACGTCTGAGTGGTGTTTCAATTCCTGGAATGTGATAATCAATGTTTTCGAGAGTACAGTCGTGTTTGCTTATGACTTCAAATTCGTCATAGATTTCGTCTGATGTGTGTTTGACTGTTAACCTTAAACTATGTGGTTTTGCTGATTGATAATATAAGTCTTTTCCACCAACTATTTCTGGGGAAACAATTTTATTCGCTCCTGCTCTTTTAAGTCTGGATTTATTTTCAAGTTTGCTGCATCTTGACACAATCCATGCATCAGGATTTGTTTCTCTGACTGTTAAAACAATAAATAAATTTGTCACATCATTTCCAGTACTGATAATTACGCTTTGGCATTTTTCACCAGCTAATTTTGCAATTAAATTATTTTCAGTAGCATCTTCATTAATGACAACAACAGAATCGATTTCTTCAATGCTTGCACTATTCTCCTCGCTTTTTTCAATTAGGATTACATTTTGATTTCTTTGTATAAGTTCATTAAGAACTACTTTTCCGACTCTCCCATATCCGCAAAGGATGTAGTATTCATCCATTTTATCTATTGCATTCATTTTTCGAACTCCCTTTGAATATTTTCCCACTTTTTCCTGAAAACTTGTTAATATAACATTAAATACGTATGCGAGTAAGATTACTCCGCCTAATGCCAATGTTGTTGCAAATAGTTTTTCAATACCTGTTTCAGGTATATAATCTCCATATCCTACAGTTGTCATTGTAATAACAGCATAATAGATGGAATCAATTGGATTCAAGCCCAATATAATATATGAACCAAGAATTCCATAAGCAAATAAAAATGCTATTAATACTAGGCCTGTAGTTACATATCGTTTAGGCAGTCTTGTCAAAATTTTTCTTGTAATTTTTCTCATATGCTTTTTCCTTATATTTAAGATAATTATATTTATATCCGATACTTATATTTAATTTAAGGTGATTATTTGCATCCGATTGATATGA
>ONUN01000056.1 GCA_900320955.1 uncultured Methanobrevibacter sp.
GCTCATGCTCATAACATGAATGTGGTCAAATTCACTGAAACAATCAAAGATAATATTGATGCTGAATTATGTGTAGGTAATATTGCTACAGCTGAAGCGGCTGAAGATTTAATTTCCATGGGTGTAGATGCACTTAAAGTAGGTATTGGTCCGGGTTCAATGTGTACCACTCGTATCGTAGCTGGTGTTGGTGTACCTCAACTTACTGCTATTTCTGATGTTGCTGATGCTGCCTCTGATTCTGGAGTTCCGGTCATTGCTGATGGTGGTATCAGATACTCTGGAGATGTTGCTAAAGCTATTGGTGCAGGTGCAGATGCGGTAATGCTTGGAAACTTGCTTGCTGCGTCCTTGGAAGCTCCTGGTGATATTGTAGTAATGAACGGTAAACAGTACAAAAAATACCGTGGAATGGGTTCTATGGGTGCAATGACCAGTGAGTATGATGGTGGATCAGACAGATACTTCCAAGGTAACAAAAGTAAAATGAACCACACCAAATATGTTCCTGAAGGAATTGAAGGTGCTGTACCATATAGGGGAACAATTGCAGAAATCTTATTCCAGTTAGTGGGTGGTTTAAAATCATCTATGGGTTATTGTGGTGCAAAAGATATAGCTGCAATGAAAGAAAATGCAAGATTTGTTAGAATTACAAGTAGTGGTATTAAAGAATCCCACCCTCATGACTTGTTGATTACTAACGAAAGTCCTAATTATCCAACTCTTGAATAGTTGGATATTTTTTAATTTTTGTTTTGAGAACCTTGTGTTTTCTATTAAATTAACTAGTTTTAAGAAAACATTTAAATATTAGTAAATGCTATATTATCATATTAGATAATTTTATGATTATTTTAGATAATCTATGTAAATTAAAATAATTTACATTTTTAATTAAATTTTATTTATTACGGAGAGAATATAAATGGCAAGAACTAAAAAAGTTGGTATCACAGGAAGATTTGGTGCAAGATACGGAAGAAAAGCAAAAAGATCTGTAAAAATCATTGAAGAAAACATGAAAAAAAATCATGTTTGTCCTAAATGTGATAGACCTTATGTAAAAAGACAAGCTGCTGGAATTTGGAAATGCAGAAAATGTGGTGCAGTATTCACTGGAGGAGCTTACGTTCCTGAAACTCCAATGGCAAAATCTGCAGCACGCAGTATCAGAGATATTCGTGTGGAGGAATAAACTTTGTATAGATGTCCACGTTGTGGAGCAGAAGTAGATCATAAAAGCTACATGGAAAATAAATGTCCTAAATGTAGATATAGGATTTTATTTAAAAATGTTCCAGAAACAACTAGAGTTATAAAAGCCAGATAATTTATCTGCTTTTAATATATTTTTTACTATTTTTGATTTTGTATGTTAATTTCAACTTCTAGAAAACCTTCTCAAAAAACAAGGAAGTTTTGTAAAAATTTAGCCCATTCAACAGGTTCAACATCTGTTAACAGGGGAAAAATGAACATGCGCGAACTTCTTTTGAAGGCTTTGGAGTTAGATGAATTTAACTTAGCTGTTGTTAATGAAATTAAAGGAAATCCAAGTAAAATTACTTTTTATTCTAACAAAGGAGATATTTTACTTGTAATTCTTATTGGAGCTTCTCTTGAATTTGATAAATTAAATATTGCTCCATCCAAATTGAAAATAGTGTCCCAAGTTAAAAAACTCGATGTCTTAAGTGAAATTTTAGACATTGAGCTGGTGGATAATGCAGAGGATAATTATATATTGATTTCTAGTGATGATGATTTGATAGCTAAAATTAATTTTATCAATAAATTCGGCGATAAAACCAATTTCCAGATTAATGTAAAGAAAATTTTAGAGGGTACACATGAGTGAAGGTCCTCTTGAATCTGTTAAAAGTGATATTGCTATCGAATTTGAAAGTAGCGCTCAGGCTAAAATAATTTATGATTCTATTATATTGGAATTCGATACTGCTCCTGATTTTAGATCATCAATGTCTATAGAACTTGAAGATTCTAAAATATTAATTAATATTGATGCAGAGGATTCCACCTCTTTTAGAGCTTCTATTAACTCAGCGATTAAGTGGATTAAATTAGCTTTAGAAATAAATAACTTAACAAATTAATGTTCATATAATAATTAAATTAGGTGATATTATGGAGATTCCAGAAAATATTCAAAATCAATTAAATCAGTTTCAACAATTACAACAACAAGCTCAAGCAGTATCAATGCAAGTTCAAAATGTTGAAGTTCAAATTCAAGAAACTGAAAAAGCTTTAGAAGAACTCAAAAAAACCGATGAAAATACTGAAGTATTTAAACAAGCAGGTACTTTACTTATTAAAGTGGAATATAGCGATGCTTTATCTGAAATGGAAGAAAAATTAGAAACTCTTCAATTAAGAAAACAAACTATGGCTCGTCAAGAAGAAAGAGTTATGAAAAAACTTGAAGAGATGCAAGCTAATATTCAAACTGCAATGCAAGGAATGGGCCAATAGGCTTATTTTCTTTATTTCTTTTTTTAGATTTTCATGTCAAAGTTAAAAGTATTAACTCAGGAAGATTTGTCTAAAATTTCAGAGGATTTCGGTGAAATTTTAGAACAGGAAGTTTCAAAAGCTATTTCCACTAAGGAATTGGAAGATTTAGATTTGGATATTGTTCTTAGTTATGATAATGAACAATTAGATGTTGATGTTGATGTTGGAGTTATTTTTGATGAGCTTTCAGAAATTAGCCAAGATCAAATCACTAAAGCAATCGATGAAGCTTATTTGAAGTTTGATTCTTATATTGATGATAATTATAGAGTTTAATTATTTTTTTTAAATGGTGTTGTAATACTTTTTTTATATTTTTTACTAATTTAAGTAATACTTTTTTATAAAAAAGTATTTATATTATAAAGTTCAACTATTAAATAAGTTTGAAGTAATCTCAATAGCTTAGCAATATAAGGACAAACACGTAATACTATCTTTCAATTTCCCTCTTTTACTTACTTCAAACTACTTACTTTATTTTACTCAATTAAACTTTATCAAACAAATTTTATTATTTTTTACAGGATTATAGAATTTTAAAAAGGGGTAGTTTATCTCAATTTTTAATTTTTTATTATCTGTTTATTTTATTATAAATTAATTAAATTTTATTTAAAATTTTCATGATTTTTAAATAATTCATATATTCAAGTTTACTTTAATTTTTTTAAACTTTAGTAACATTTATATAGTATGTAAATAAACTTATTAAATAGAGGTTCATAACATATTTGTTATTAATCGAAAATTGATCATTATTTTTAGTATACTCGGAAGGGGCTGAAAAAACATTTTAGCTCTTTCCACCTCCTTACGATTTTTTTAAATACTTGTTTTATATAATTATAATTATGATTAAAAAAATACCTGTTATTGATTTAAAACAGCATCAGGCCGTAAGTGGCAAATCCGGCATGAGGGACACATACCAACCCTTAAGAACTGTTTTTGCACCATCTTCCAATCCCGTTGAAATTGCTCAGGGATTAAAATTGAATGGTGCTGATGAAATGTATATTGCTGATTTGGATTTAATCGAATCCAGTGGACACAATATTTCTGAAATAAAGATGGTCAATACAATTTTGCCGGTAATGTTTGATGGCGGAGTAAAAAATTGCGAATCCTTTGATTTTTTCCTTGATTATGCTTATAAAATTATTGTTCCAACAGAAACTATAGAAAGCATAGAAGAGATGGAGAAAATATTTGAAAAATATCCTAAAGAAAGAATTGTTGTAAGTATCGATGTTAAAAACGATGAGTTATATTCAAAAAATTTAGATTTAACTTTATCTGAGTTTAAGGAAATTTTAAAGAAACTTGATCCTAATGAGATTATTCTTTTGGATATTACTGGTGTAGGTACTGAAAAAGGTTATAATCAAAAACTTTTAGATGAATTTGAAGATATGAAAGACAAATTAATCATTGCAGGTGGTTTGAATAAGGAATCTATTGGTGAATTAGACTCTCAAGGTATAAAAAAAATATTAATTGGAACTAGCCTACATTCAGGTGAAGTAGGACTTCTAGATTAACATTCTTAGAATTATATATGGTAATAAGCATGCTATAACAAATAATGTTATTCCTAAACCTAATTTTGTTTTACTTTCTTCAAGTGAACCAGAAATAACCATTATTAATGCCAAAAATCCTAAAATTGCTGGTAGAATATGAGAAAATATTGTTGTTCCAATTGTTGCCATATTAAATCACTATTATATTTATTTATTTTTAAGTTATTTAAAGATAACTTAATTGTACTTTAAAATTTATATTTTTAAGGTTTAATAACTTTTTTATATATTTGTTGTTAAATATTATTATTATGAGAATTGATAGGCATCATCATCACAAGAAAGCCGGTGATAATTTAGCATTTGTTTTTTTTATGAATCTGGCATTCAATATTATTGTCCTTGTCGGGGCATTTGCCACTAATAGTATGGCGATTCTTGCCGATTTTATTCATGACATGTCTGATACCATTTCAATAGCATTGGCTTGGGTATTGGAGCATGTTGCTCAAAGGGATTCAACAGATAAATATTCTTATGGTTATCAAAGATTTTCAATTCTTGGTGCAGTCATAATTTCCGTTTTTGTGATTGTAATGGCTTGTGTAATTTTGTCTGAAGCAATTCCAAGACTATTTTCACCAGAAGGTGTTGATGCTGAATGGATGCTGATTGTAGCTATTGTAGGTATAATCTTCAAATCAATTTCCGTTTACCGTTTGCATGGTGGTGAGACATTCAATGAAAAAGCAATTTTGTTCCATCAGTTGGGAGACGTATTTGAATGGGTTGCTATTTTGATTTTAAGTGTGATACTTATATTTTGGGACGGAGCACCATATCTTGATCCGTTTGTTTCAATAGGTATTGCTATATGGCTGATATTCAATTTGGGAAGGAATCTGTATAAGTCACTTGAAGTATTGCTTCAAAAGACTCCTGACAACTTTGATGTCGATGAGTTCAAGTCACAAATCTCAGCAATTGATGGAGTAAATAATATTGATGATTTCCATATCTGGTCACTTGACGGAATTGATTCTGTAATGACTTTGAAGGTCAATGTTGATTTCAGAAATAATGTTGAGGAAATTAAAAAAGAGATTTATAATATTTCAAACAAATATCATGTTGTAGACATTACAATAGAATTTGATTGAAAATCTTTTTTAATATGATGGATGATCATTATGACTTTAGTTGTTATTGGCCCTGTGACAAAGGATTTGATTGTTATCGGAAACGAAAAATCTCATAAGGTGGGGGGAGCTACCTACTTTCAAAGTTTTGTTTTTGAGAAGTTTTACGATGATTATTTGGCGATTGTAAATTGTGATGATGAAAGTCTTGTCAATGATTTTCCTGATTTGGATAAAGTTAAGGTAATTAAAAAGGACAATACTCATTTTTTTATTAATCACTATCCTGTTGAAGATAATTTGGATATTCGTAAGCAATTAAGCAATTTTGCAGATATTTCAATTTTGCCTTCTGATTTGGAGGATATTTTGCCGGAAAAAATTGATGGTTTTGTCATAAATCCGTTAAATAGGCATGACTTTCCAGCCGAAACCATTGAATATTTGAAAAGTTTTGATGTTCCAATTTTCATCTCGGTGCAGGGTTTTTTAAGAGTTCCAGGCAAGCAAGATAATGAAAATTATGCCATCAAATTAGATAACTTCGACGAGTTAGTTAATATTTTATCAGGCGTTCGTGCAATATTCATGGATGAGGGCGAAGCAAGTATAGTCGGATGTGAGTTTGATGTATGTGAGGTAGTCATAACTGATGGTTCCAATGGGTCTAGGATTGTTGGGGATGGTGAGATTAAAATTGACGCTATGGAATGTGGTGAAGTTGTGGATACAACCGGTTGTGGGGACACTTTTATGGCGGCATATGTTTCTCAAAAATTATTGTCTAAATCAAGTGAAAATGCTGGAAACTTCGCATCTAAGATTGCAAGTGTTAAAATAACAAATTCAGGACCTTATTTTAGTAACGGTTAGATTAATGTTCTAACTTGCTCATATTAATATTGTTAATTATTCATTTTTGAAATTTACATCCTTTTAATTAAAATTACTTTATTTAGAAAACTTTATAAATTAATATTATTATATTTATATAATGTATTTCTAAATTTTTTAAACACTACAAGGGTCATCATGTAAATCTTTTTCAAACATTGGTTCTGCAAGATAATAAGATGTATTTTGTAGCCAATAAGAAAGATAAAAATGAGGATAAGTCTTCAGTATGGGATCATATTCCATTTGATTTTTCAAAGTTTTCAGAAGGAGACAAGAAATTAGCTACGGATTTGACTCCAAAAGAGCTTCAAAAAAGATTGTATTACATTAACAACCAAGCAAAAACAATGCTTCAAGAGCAAGGTTATAACATTCTGTACTTGGCAATAGGATTTTTGCAATGGAAAGACAAATCAAAACCAAGACAAAAAAATAACGCTCCATTAGTGTTGATTCCGGTTGCAATGGAAAGGAAAAAGGTTGGTGAATCATTTAACCTTGAATGGACTGGTGAGGATATCCAGACAAACATTTCCCTTAAAGCCAAATTATTGGAGGCTGGAATTGAACTTCCCGATTTCGAATTCAAAAGATATGGTGAAGTAATCGACCATTATATTGCAAGTGTCAGAAGAGCAGTATCAAGAATGGATGGATGGGAAGTAAACAATAATGTAGCATTAGGATTCTTTAGTTTTACAAAATTTGTAATGTATAATGACTTAAACCCAGAAGCATGGGAAGATAATGTTGATTTAACTAAAAACGAATTGATTCAAGCTATTTTCAATCCTGCAAAAAATGACCAGGAAGCATTTAAGGAAGAAGATATTGACTCACAACTTGAATATAGAGACATGTATCAGGTGCTTGATGCAGATTCATCACAGATTGCCGCAATTCAGGATGTTAAGGCAGGACGCAATCTCGTTGTAGAAGGTCCGCCTGGAACCGGTAAGTCACAGACAATTGTAAATTTGATAGCCGAATTATTGGCGGAAGGAAAATCAGTTTTATTTGTTTCAGAAAAAATGGCTGCACTTGATGTTGTAAAGGACAGATTGACCGGTGTAGGATTGGGCAAATTTGTATTGGAGCTTCATTCCCATAAAACCAGACGTAAAAAATTCCTTAAAGACCTGCAAAAGGCAACCAATGTAAGGGCTCAGGACCCATTGAACATTGACCAGACAATTCGTAAACTGGAGACATTGCGTCGCCAACTGGATGATTATTCTCAAATTATTCATAATCCTTCATTTGCAGTTAACTTATCTCCCTTCCAATTGTATGGGATGAAAGAATCCGCAGATGATCATTTTTCAAGAAAAAATGCATTAATGCCTTTAGTCAGATTCCAGAATCCAGAAACAATAACTCTTAAAGAATTGGATGACATGAAAGTATCCTTGGAAAACCTGGCAGAGTTATATCAGACAATTTCTAAGGAAAATCCTTGGAGCAAATGTTCACCTAAAAGTTTGCTTCCGGCTGATTTAAGAGAAATTGAGATGTTAATCAATGATACTTTGCATGCTTTGGATAATTTCCTTGTTGAAAGGGGAAGAGTCTATGACATTTATGGAATCAAAAAGCCGGATACATTAAATGAGTTTCAAAATTCCCTATCTGCTTTTGAAGTTATCAAATCTCAAAATGCGGAATTGATTGACGGAAGCATCCTAAAATCAGGGGCATGGAATAATAACAATGATGATGCATTTAAACTAATACAGGAACTTGAAAGATATCAAAGGTATTCTGGAATTTTAACTAAATTTAATCAAAGCATTTTCCAGGCGGATATTGACAGGTTGATATATGAGTTAAGAAATATTTCAACTAAAAAGTTCAGATTCTTCAATAACAAACAGCACATAGAACTTGTTGAAAGGTATTATGCAGTTCCAGTCACAGGCAGTGTTGATGATATTATAAGAGATTTGCAAGAAGCGAAAGCTGTTATAAAAATAAGAAACAATCTGGAAGCTAATAGGGCATTGGGTGAAAAATACTATGGTGCATATTGGCATTTGAATGCAAACCCAAATGATTTAAAAGAAATTGCCCGGTGGATGAATGAATTCACTGCCCTTGTCCGTGAAGGAACATTTTCCGAAAATACTATTGATTTGATGAGCAAAGACCTATTCGATATTAAACCTGAAAGGGACCTTGCAGAATATATTGATTCCGGTGAGGAATTTGTACGTGTTCTCTCAAAACTTAAAGATAAATTGAATCCAAGAAGTAAATTAATATTTAAAAGGGAAACTGGAGATGTAAGTTTTGAGGCATGGCAAGAGCAATTGTACAAGTGGAGAGGCCAATTGTCAAGCCTTCATTTGTGGTCCCAATACTTAAATACAAAAAATTCCTTAAAGAATTCAAACGCTTCAATGTTTGTAGATTCCATTGAAAAAAGAAACATTAAAAAAGATGATATTGAAGCATTAGTTGACGGAAATTTTGCAGATTCACTTTTAAATATATTATTTGTTGAAAATCAGGAATTAGCCACATTCATTGGAGAATTGCACGAAAATAGAATTCGTGAATTTAAAGAGTTGGATAAAAAAATATTGGTTTTAAACAGAAAAAGAATTTTCCATAAATTAAACAGCAACATTCCGAAGATATTTGGTGGAACAGAAAATCCACAGGCAAAAATACTCGCAGGAGAATTTACAAGAAAAAGCGGACACATGCCAGTTCGTAAGCTTTTGGAAAAAGCTGGGGGGATGATAAAACAAATCAAACCTTGTTTTATGATGTCTCCATTATCAATTGCACAATATTTAGACCCTACAAATGAAGAGTTGCAATTTGATGTTGTTATTTTTGATGAAGCAAGTCAGGTAAAACCCGAAGATGCATTGGGAGCATTTATGAGGGGTAAAACTGCGGTAGTTATGGGAGATACTCAACAGCTGCCTCCAACATCATTTTTTGATCAGATGTCTGATGCAGATAGTGATGAAGAGGAAGCAACTTCTCTGGATATGGAAAGTATATTGCATTTATGTAAACTTTCATTCCCTGTAAAGATGCTAAAATGGCACTACAGGTCACGCCACGAATCATTAATTTCAGTTTCAAACAGGGAATTTTATGATGACGACTTATTGGTATATCCTTCACCTTCACATTCCGATCCAGAATTGGGATTGAAATTCCATTACAATCCAAATACTGCATATGATAGGGGTTCATCCTCTGCAAACCCTCTCGAGGCAAAGGATGTGGTTGAAGAAATTTTCAACCACTTTGAAAAATATGGTGATACTAAAAGTTTGGGTGTTGGAACATTTTCCGTTGCTCAAAAAAATGCCATTCTTGAAGAATTGGAAGTTAGACGTAAGGAAAGGCCTGAATATGAAGCCTTGTTCTCCGATAATAGGGATGAACATTTCTTTGTCAAAAACCTTGAAACAATCCAGGGGGATGAAAGGGATGTTATTCTAATCAGTGTTGGTTATGGTTATGACAACGACAGAAAAATGTCACTTAACTTCGGTCCTTTAAACCAGGATGGTGGTGAAAGAAGGCTAAACGTATTGATTACTCGTGCAAGAGAAAAATGTGTTGTTTTCTCTAACTTTAAGGCATATGATATGAAATTGACAGCCAACCCTCCATATGGTGTAAAGTCTCTAAAAGAATTTTTAGAATATGCTGAAAACTTGACTTTAGGAACTCAAGGACCTGAAATGCATACTAAAGAACCATTTGAAGATGCAATTGCCAGTTATTTGGAAGAAAACGGATATATTGTTGATAGGCAAATCGGTTGTGCAGGATTCAGAGTTGACTTGGCTATTGTTGATGATGAAAATCCTGGAAAATATATTTTGGGAATCACAACTGATGGAAAAATGTATTCTTCAAGTAAAGTGGCTCGTGACAGGGATAGGCTACGTGAACAAGTATTGACAGGACTTGGTTGGAAATTATATCATTTATGGTCTACCGACTGGTATAGAAACAGAGATTTAGGTCGTAAAAAATTATTGGATTTTGTTGAAAAATCCATAAAACAATCTCGTGAAGAAGAAAAACGCAGAACTGAAGAGGCTAAAAAATTAGCTGAAAAACGCAGAATCGAAGCAGAAAAAAGAGCTGAAGAATTGCGTTTAGCTCGTGAAAGGGAAGAAGCTGAGAAAAAAGCTCAGGAAGAAGAGGAAGCCGAAGATGAAATTAATCCTGAAGACATTGGTCCAAGTGATTTTGTTGAAGTTGAAAAAGTTGATGAGGGGGATGTTTTAGAAAAACCTATAAATGTAAGTGAAATAAACCCGTCAGAATTCTTTGAAGATGATGAACATGATAAATCAACAAAAAAAGAAAAATCCGATAATGTTAAAACCGCTTCAGAGTTTGTTGTAGCTGATGAGGTTGTTGATGATTCTGTTGATGTTAAGGATGATTCTGAGTTTGTTGTAGCTGATGAGGTTGTTGATGATTCTGTTGATCTGAGTTTGTTGTAGCTGATGAGGTTGTTGATGATTCTGTTGATGTTAAGGATGATTCTGAGTTTGTTGAAGATGAAAATGCTGATTCCTCTAAAGTTAATGTTACTCAGGATAAATCTGAAAGTGATGATGCTTTGGATGATATTTATGTAGAAAATGATTCTGAATTCGTTGCCGATATTCCAGAGTCTTCTAAAGAGCAAAAAGCAGAAGATATTGGTGTTGAATCAACAGAAGATGAAGATAAATCATCCGGTGATTCTGAAGTGTGGGAGTCAAAAGAAGAAGATATTTCTCAAAATGATGATGCTGAAGTTTGGGAAGATGACGATGGAATCGCTCCGGAGGATAATGCTGAAGTTTGGGAAGATGAAAAAGATTATTCTGATGATGAATCTGAAAATAAATCTTCAAATCCTATACGTGATAAAATCAAGTCATTTTTCAAACATGATGATTCCGAAGAAAAAATGGACAGAAATCCACTATTTTCAGGACTTAGGTTTACTAAAGATTTAGGTAAAAATTCTGATTTGGAAAAAGAATTTGATGATTCTCTTAAAGATGAGAAATCATCAGATGGTAAGGTTGATTTGGGATCTGATGATGATTATATTTATGTTGACCACAGTCATGATGATGAACGTTTTTTAGAGGATGAAGATGAACCTATAATATTTGATACTCATGAAGATATAAAAGAAGATGTCAAAGTTGGCACTGACAGTTTAGATGAAGATTATGTTGAAGTAGATCACAGTCATGATACAATTAAAAATGATACTGTTAATGATGAATTGAATTCTGAAAATATAATAAAAGATGATGAATCTTTTGATTTTAAACAAGAACCAATTAAATCCGATGTTGATGATGTTAAATTTGATTCTGGTGTAGAGAATAATTCTGATGTTGATGATGTTAAATTTGATTCTGGTGTAGAGAATAATTCTGATGTTGATGATGTTAAAGTTGAAACTATTGTGGATGATGAAGTCATTGATGAAAATAATTTTGACAACCCTAATGAAAATGCAGGTGATAATGCTGATTTGGCTTCTGATGATGACTATATTTATGTTGACCACAGTCATGATGAGCCAATTGATGAATCTGAAGACATTGAAGGTAATGCTGAAGAAAATACAGAGCCTATAATTGAAGAAAAACAAAATGATACCAAATCAAAAATGAGGCATAAATTAGATTCACTCATAGCAGATGTCATTAATAATGCTGAATCTCAATTAGAACCTGAAGAAATTGAAACTCTTCGGGGTGAAGTAATTGATGAAGATATTGAATCATCACATAAGCCTGCTCCTAAAGATGAGTTTGTTGTTGAAGCAGAAATTGTAACTGATGATGAAGATTTAAATATATTTAATGATGTATTGCCTGATTTAAACAATGATGTAGAGATAAATGATGATGAAAATGAGACTATTGAAGATTATCATGATTTAAAAAGGCCAACACCAAAAAGGGACTTTGAAGATGAAGAATTAAATATTTTCAATGACGACTTGCCTGATTTAAGAAATGATATTCATGACGAAGCGACAAGCATTGTTGACAAGGCAATGGAAGAGTTTATGGATGAAGTATTTAACAGTAACGATTCACCTAATGAAAATTTAACCGAAACAGTTGAAAATGATGATAATCTTATAACAGAAAATGAAAACAATGAAATTAATTCTGGTAAAAGAGACGGCTGGTCTATAGAAAATGAAAACAATGGAATAACTTCTGATAGAATTGATGATGGGTCTATAGAAAATGAAAACAATGAATTTAATTTTAATAGAGTTGATGATGGGCCTATGGAAAATGAAAACAATGAATTTAATTCTGATAGAGTTGATGATGAACCTATAAGTGAAGATGGTGTTACTTTCTATCAGGGTTCAAATGATGTAAATAGTAAACTCAGAAAAAATAATTTGTATTATGATGATGAAAAACCTAAATCCGTAAGGGATTCAATTCGTGGATTTAAAAAAGATATGCAATATATCAACAAATCTTTAAAGGAAATAGAAAATCCTACTCAAGTTGATTATGTTTCTGTAGTCGATAGGACTGAAGAATATAATCCTGAAGATTACCTAAACAGGCCAAGCGATGATGATTCTCAGTTAATTATTGAGCGAGAAGAAGAATTGACATTTGCTGAAAAAGAAGAAAAAAGAATTGAAAGAGAGCTTATGGCCGAATCTATTGAAGAAGATTTGACTGATGATGTTATTGTCAACGTTAACAATCAGCATGTCCGTGAAGAGATAAAAGACCAAACTTTGGAAGATATTATCCAATCTGCTAATGAAGATTATAAGGAGATTGAAAAGGAAAGATTTAAAAATAACAATACTTTAAAATCTTTTGATGATAAAAAGCTTCCTGGAAAAAGAAAACTTGAAGACAGTATTTTTGATTATGTTGAAGTTGAAGATATTGGCATTCATTCTTCTGATGAGTTATACAAAAAACCATCTTCCGAAGTTGCTAAATCCATCAATGCTATTGTGGATGCAGAGGGGCCGATTCATGTTGATGAAGTTATCAAAAGAGTCAAGGACAGCTGCAATATTAAAAGAGCAGGTTCCACTTTGAAAAAGACTGTAAATTCAGCTATAAATGAATCAGAAAAATCTGGAGACATAATTAGGATTGGTGACTTTTTATATGATGCTTCAAACAATAATGTTGTTATTAGGAGACGAAACAAGCCTAATATTGATTTAATTTCTGATGAAGAGATATCTAAAAACATTGAATTGGTATTGCTTCACAAACATGACATGACTACAAAACAAGTTGCTAAGGAAACTTCACGCAATTTTGGATTCAAATCAACTTCCAAAAAGACAGCTGACAGGATTAATGGTGTTTTGGATTTGATGATTGCAAACAATAAAGTTAAAATTACCAATGATATTGTTGAACTTAATTAGGGGGTTTTTAAATGTCTACAAAACTCAAATCTCCTGATAATTTGCCGAATAAGCCAGGTGTCTATATAATGCACGATAATACAGACACCATTATTTATATCGGTAAGGCAAAAAATTTAGTCAAAAGGGTAAAGTCTTATTTTCGTGAAAAACTCGATAGGCCAAAAACTCAAATATTGATGAGTCATTTTGACAGCTTGGAGTATATTGTTACTAATTCTGAAAAGGAAGCTTTAATTTTAGAGGCCACATTAATTAAAAAACATCGTCCAAGATATAATGTCCAACTGAAGGACGATAAAAGATATCCCTATGTAAAGATTACGTCTGAAAGTTTTCCTCGATTGGTCATTACAAGAAATGTAACTAAGGATGGAATTTATTTTGGACCATTTACCGATGTTGGTTCGGTTAAGCAAACTGTAAAATTCTTAAAATCTTTATTTAAAATCAGAACCTGTCGCAATATGGATGGGCCATGTCTCAATGCTCAAATTGATTTGTGTTATGCTCCATGTGATGGAAAGATTTCAGAAAAGGAGTATTCAGAAATCATTAATAAGATAGATTTGTTTTTCCAAGGCAAATATTCGACTATCGTTAAGAATCTCAAAAATGAAATGGCTGAAGCTGCAAAAAATGAGGAATATGAAAAGGCAGCTGTCATAAGGGATCAGATTTCATCAATTGAAGAGATAATGGAAAAGCAATTTGTTGACTTGGTGGATGATGATTTGGACCAGGACGTAATAGCTATTGCTCCTAGTAAAAATGAAGTTGTAGTTATCATAATGCCTATAAGAAACGGTAAGATTGTAGGTCGTGATGACTTTTTAATGGGTGGTTCACAATACGATTCTTCATCTGAAGTATTATTCGCATTTATTCAGCAATATTATGGATACAATCGACATATTCCAAAGCAAATTCTTTTGGATGAAGACATTGATGAAAAAGAATTGCTTGAAGATTGGCTAAGTGATTTGAGAGGAAATAAGGTTCATATTAAAGTTCCTCAAAAGGGAGTTAAACTTCGTTTGGTAAAAATGGCACGTAAAAATGCAGAAATTATCCAGCATCAAAAGAAAAAGATGGAAAATGCATTGATAGAACTTAAAAAATACCTTAAACTTGAAAAGTTACCTCGTGTAATTGAAGGATATGATATTAGTAACATTTCCGGAAAGTTTGCAGTAGGTTCAAAAGTATCATTTAAAGATGGAAAACCCAATAAAAAAAGGTACAAACATTTCAAAATGGAAACTCCTGGACCTAACGATTTTGCCATGATGGAGGAATTGTTGACTCGCAGATTGAAAATGGTTGACAGGGACCCAGAACCTGACCTAATAGTAATTGATGGGGGTAAGGGACAACTTGGTATGGCATGTGGTGTTTTGGATAAATTGAACCTCACCCATATTCCTATCATTGGTCTTGCAAAGGAATTTGAAGAGATATATACTCCAAACTCTAAACGACCAATTATTATTCCAAAAAATAATAAGGCACTGCATTTGCTTCAGCAAGTGCGTGATGAATCTCACAGATTTGCAATAACCTATCATAGAAAGCTGCGCAGCAAGAATATTCAAGCCTCTTCTCTTGACGATATTGCTGGTGTTGGTAAAAAACGTAAGGTTGCTCTTTTGAAAGAATTCGGAACATTAGATAATATCAAAAATGCTTCAATTGAGGATTTGGCTAAAATAAAAGGCATGAATCAAAAAACGGCTGAAAATGTCTATAATTTTTATCACTAATCTGTTAACATTTTTTTCAAAATTTAGCCTATTTTCCATTAACTTTAAATATAATAATTTCAATAATGTTTTTATACTAAAAATAAAAAGGTTTAATGAATATGGTTAAATGTCCCCGATGCGGCTATGAAAATTCAGCCACAGCTACTTATTGTGATAATTGTGCCTATCTTCTAACTGACCATAAGGGAAATAGATTAAATAATGCTAAAAGAACAAGCAGTTGGAATATGGGTATTGCTAAAAAAATTGTTATTGTTTTGGGTATTGTTGTAGTTGCTTTGTTATTATTCACTTTTGTTTATAATACTTCCCAACCATCTTCCGAAGAGGCTTTAAATGTTATTACTGACAATGGAAGTCTGAATCATTCTAATTCATATCCATTTACTGCAGTCGTAAAATATGATGGCAGTTGGTTTTCAAAGATGGGTGATCCGAATTACCTTGTTGATGAGACAGGTTCTGGTCAAAAAAGAGTTCTTTTGGATTGTGCATCTTGGGAAAGAGTACATATTATGGCTCAAAAAGAAGATACTGGTGAAGGTAATCTTACTATACAGCTTTTGAAAAATGGTAAAGTTGTAGCTCAAAACTCAACTACAAATACTACTGGAAGTATTGAAATAAATTATAATTATTAAAAAATTATAATTCATTTATTTTCGCTTCAAGCAATTCGATTAGTTCATCAGTTTTGTAAATGCGAATTTCCTGTTCTTCTTTATCTTTGAAGATTCTAATGAATTTTGTAAGGTCATTGCATAATTGGTCGTATTGAATATTTAATGTGTTAAAGTTAGATAGTAGTCCAAATGCCTTTTCCTGATCTAATTTTGGATTATCATTTAATATTCTTTCAATATTTGCAAAATGAGTTTCAATCATTATTTTTTCTTGCTCTAAACTGTCCATGTATTCTTGAATTTTATTTTCACTAACCATTTAAATCACTTGTTTTAAATCTTTAATAATTAAAATATAAATAGTTATACGAATATAAATTTGTATGTTAAAAAAGGGGCATAAAGAATGATAAAAGTTGAAAATGTAAGCAAGGATTATGAACTTGATGACGGTACAATAGTTAAAGCTTTAAAGGATGTTAGTTTTGAAGTTAATGATGGTGAAATACTTGGAATCATGGGGAAAAGTGGTTCTGGTAAAACAACACTTTTGAGGGCTTTAAGAGGCGTTGAACATATTGATGCTGGAAAAATTACTGTTGATGATACTAGTGTTGAAGCTGGCGCATCTCAATTTTATTATAATAATCTTAAAAAAGTTACTGCTATTCATCTTCAAAGGTCTTTTGGTTTATGGCCGGATACTGTACGTGAAAATGTTTTGAGAAAATTATACTCACGCAGATACTTTGATGAATCCGATACTAATTTTGAAGTTGCGGAAAGTGAATTTGGCCAAGAAGCTGATGAAATATTGGAACTTGTTTCTTTGACTCATAAAGAGGACCATTATGCATCTGTTTTAAGCGGCGGTGAAAAACAAAGGCTTATTATGGCGAGGCAACTTGCAAAACAACCAAAAGCTTTACTTCTTGATGAACCTGCAACAATGGCATGCCCCAAAACAAAACAAGAAATACTGGATGCAGTTAAAAAAATCAACAAGGAATTAAACATTACTGTTATTTTAGTTTCTCATTTACCTGATGTTCAAAAATATTTGGCAGACAGAGTCATTTTACTCGAAGATGGTGAAATAGCTGATGAAGGGTCTCCTGATGAAATCTGTGACAAATTTATGGAAGATATGGAGCCTATTGTTGATATTGAAAATATTTCAACCGACGAGGATGTTATTCAAGTCAATGATGTTTTCAAAAGATTCTACCTGTTAACTGGTGGAGAAGTTTTACAAATTGAGGATATTAATTTTAAAGTGCAAAAAGAAAACATATTAAGTTTAATTGGGCCTAGTGGTGCCGGTAAAACTGTACTTTTAAGAATGCTTGGTGGACTTGATGATCCTGATAAGGGGGAAGTTTTATACGATGTTGAAGGTGAATGGGAAGATATTGACATTCCTGGAATGGGCCGTATGAAAATAAGGTCAAAATTGGGTTTCATGCACCAGGAATTTGCATTAAATCATTACGCTACTGTGCTTGACCAGTTGGCTGTGCGTTTGGGATATAAAAATCAGGATATTGTAAAGGATGCACGTGAAAGGGCTGAAAAAATTGGTCTTAGTGAAGAGTTATTGGACTCATTTTATTTGTTAACAGATTTGCCTGAAGTTGAAGCAAAAGAGCGTTTAAGACAAGTTGGTTTGGATGCTGAAATTCTAAATGATTTGTTCCCGAAATTCCCTGAGACCGCTACTAAAGAGGCTGTTGCAGATATCTTTGAAAGTCTTGATTTGGATTTGGAAATTTTAAATAGAAAATCTTATGAATTGTCTGGCGGTCAGAAGGTACGTGTCATGCTTGCATTGATTTTGGTTTCAAGACCAAAATTCCTGCTTTTAGATGAGCCATTTGGAGATTTGGACCCAGTTACATTGAGAACTGTAACTAATTCACTTAAAAAGATTTCAAAAACTTATGGCATTACTGTAGTGATGGTATCACATAATACAGACTTTATTAAAGAATTGAGTAACCGTGCAATATTCATGGATGATGGAAAACTTATTGATGATAGCGAAGATATTGACCAAATTGTAAATAATTTCATTGATTTCTGTCATGCGGACTATTTGACAGGGGATAATTAGATGTTTGATGTGATAATGGTTCCTATTGATGGGTCTGAGTATAGTTTCAAGGCTGCTGATGTTGCAATTGAAATTGCTCAGAAATTTTCTTCTAAAATTGCTGCAGTACATGTATTGGAAGAATTTTCATTTAACAGTTATGATTCTGAAGAGGATTCTGGTGATGAACTTTTAGCAAAAATCACTAAAAAAGCCAATGAAATTGGTGTGGAGGTTGTAGAACATTTGCTGACTGCTGACCCTCTTAGAGACATGAAATTTATCGCAGATCAAACTCGTGCCGATTTGATTGTCATACATGCTCATGGATCTAATAATAACAGATTTGTATCATTTGATGAAAATGATGTTTCAGACACACAAATTGGCTCAGTTTCAGAAAGACTGTTGAGAAATTCTGAAGTGCCGGTATTGCTAGTTAAATAATTTATTTCTTTTCTTTTTTTATTGTTTAAAGGGCTATCTTTTACTAAACTTTTAAATAGTATAAAAAACTTAGTATTCATAACATAAACTATTTAATATAAGGAGATATTTATGATTGTTAAAGATTGGTGCTCATTCTGTGGAGAATGTGCTGGAGTTTGTCCAAGAAATTTAATTCAAGTTAGAGAGTATGCTTTGGTATTTAATGATGATGACTGTAAAGATTGTGATACTTGCATTAAAGCATGTCCAATTGATGCATTAGAAAAAGAGGACTGATTATTATGATTGAAACTG
>ONUN01000092.1 GCA_900320955.1 uncultured Methanobrevibacter sp.
CGCTTCAGCTGTAGCAATATTACCTACACATAATTCAGCATCAATATTATCTTTGATTGTTTCAGTGAATTTGACCACATTCATGTTATGAGCATGAGCACAGTCAATGGAAATGATATCCGCACCAGCTTGGTCAAGAGCCATTGCCCTTTCCAAATCAAACGGTCCACATGCAGCAGCAACCAAAAAGTTTCCATCATCGTCACGTGCAGCATTCGGATATTGATTCTGGTTTAAGATATCCTTAATGGTAATAATTCCAACTAATTTGCCGTTGTTAACAACAGGAAGTCTTTCAACCTTATTTTCATATGCAACGTTTAACGCTTCTTCAGTAGAAACTCCTTCCTCAACAGTAACAACGTCGGATGTCATTATATCCTTAATTGATGTAGATGGTTCTGATTTCAAAACTGGTCTGATATCTCTTTTTGAGATAATACCCATGATTTTATCACCATCAACAACAGGCAAACCACTGATAAGTTCATCATGCATTAAAGATTGAGCTTCAGCAACAGTGGAATCTGGAGGAATAGTTATAACATCACGAATAGTTAAATCTTCAGCATTTTTTACTTTCTTTACTTCTTCAACTTGTCTTTCTTGAGAGATATTCCTATGAATTACTCCTACACCACCTTGCTGCGCCATAGCGATTGCAAGGTCTGCTTCAGTTACAGTATCCATAGCTGCACTAAGTACCGGAATATTTAATTTAATTCCCTTACCTAATTCTATGGTAGTGTCAATGTCTTTAGGTTCCACATAACTTGCATTAGGAGATAAGAGAAAATCATCAAAAGTATAAGACATTCTTGCTTCTTGAACTTTTTTTGAAAATGACATAATTTACACCTGATTAGAATGAATCCAATAATTCTTTAAGCTCAGCTACTGCAGTATGGTGTATTTTACCAGTATTTCTGTCACCACCTACACATGCAGCTCCTCTGATACCAACAACATCACAGCCAATATCATTTAACGGTTTTAATTGGTCTTTTTTAACGGATCCTGCAAGCGCAGTTAATAAACCATAACCATGAGCTTCTTCCACAAATTCTTTTAATTGGTCAATATCCAAATAATCGAATAATGTATGACCATCTTTAACAGCAGTATCTAGCATTGCAAGGTCACATCCAGCATCTTTAGCAACTTTTGGAATTTCCATAGGACCTACCGCACCTACACGATGAGCATCAGCATATCCTGCTGCAACAATAATAGTATCTTCACTTACATCTTTAACTGTTTTGACAACGTTTTCCATGACTTCAACCGCTTCGTCATGGTCTTTTGTTCCATATAATCCAACTTTAATATAATCTGCTCCAGAAACATGAGCACCCATTGCCGCAAGGGAAACAGTACCTGGTTTGTAAGGCACATCACCTAAAGTAGCACTAACAAGTTTATCTTCAGGAGTTAATTCCCTGATTTCCTTAATAACCCAAGGAAAATTAGCACCTAAAGAACCTTCCTTAGGATTTTTTACATCAACAATGTCTGCCCCGCCTTCAATAGATTCAAGAGCTTCTTCACGATTTATAGGACTTATTAATAGAAGCATAAATTTCCTCCAATAAAATATAATATTATAATATAATAATATTACTTTCTTATTACTTATAATACTATTGTTTTTTTAAAAAAAAGTAGTTAATATGGAGAATCTTTTTTAGAAATATTCTCTTTTATTTTACCATGAACCTTCGGATAGAACCCAACTTCAGCAGATAATTTCCTCATATTTTCAATTATTTCATTTGTAGGAATAGATACCGGGCAGTTTAAAGTACATAATCCGCATAATGTACACATGTAAAGACCGGAATCATAGCAAGTCTCTTCATCTTCAATAAACCTGGACATCGCCACTCCACGACCTCCCAAATAATTATTGAATCCGAATTCATTTCCGACTGCATTGTATACTGGACAATGTATGACACAATTTCCACAGCCAATGCAATAAAGGCATTCTTCGGTAGCTTCACTTCTTCCATTGTCCAAAAGAATTACCACTACTTTTTCAGCACCATACATATTCTTTAAAAGTTTCTTTTCAATGTCTGCTGTCTTTGAAGGACCGGATATTACATTCATATATGATGTTACAAAATTGCCTGTTGCAAAAATTGTCTCCAACTTTACAACGGAAATTGCATCTTCGAGACAAGGTACAATTTTATCAATTCCAGCTACAATTATATGCAAATCTTTTAGAGAAACTATTGAAATATTGCCCTCATTATGCACCATTACAAGAGAACCTTCTTCAGCAGCTATTGCATTAGCTCCACTTATACCTACATTAGCATTTTCAAGACGTTTCAGTACATCCTGACGGACAGTTTCCATGATTTCCCGGGCTTCAGGATTAACATTAACATCCAACGAATCATTGACAATATCAGTAATCTTGGAAATATTTAAATGTGATGCAGGTCCTGTTGGATGAACAGGTTTATTATCAGTTTTTTTAAGTTGCAGTATCCTATCTCCCAAATCAGTTTCAACAACATCAATGTTAGTGTCCTTAAGATGTGCTTTAAGATTGATTTCGCCCAAAGTATTGGATTTTGCTTTAGCAATTGTACTGCAATCATATTCAGCCAGCAGTTCATCTATGATATCCAATGCATCCTGTGATGAATCTGCAATTTTAAAATCAATATCGTTGCGTTTGAATGATTCCAATGTCTGAGTGAATAACTCTTCATTGTTTTTAATGGAAAACTTTTTAATATCTTGAACTCGATTAATTAATTTTTTTGTAGATGATGAGTCTTTAATAGTACCTGATCTTTTTTTAACTGTATTGAAAGATTTTCTCATTGTTTCAAGTTCACTGCTCTCCATTCACATCACCATACTTTACCAAAAATTCAGTCAAATCCAAAACTTCAATATCATCATTTTCAAGATTGAGTTTGCAAAAAGGACATGGAGTAACCAAAGTTTCACAACTGGTTTCTTTTGCCTGAGCAATCCTTGAAGATGCCATCTCATCAGCAATTTCAGGATATGCTGATTTTACACCGCCTCCAGCACCACAGCACAGACTGTTTTCACGGATGTTTTCCATTTCAATCAGATTTGCAACGGATTTTATTACATCTCTAGGCTCATCGAAAACATTGCAATGGCGACCTAAATGACATGAATCATGATAAGTAACATTCAAATCCTTTTTAGAAAAATTAAGTTTGCCGTCTTTAATCAAATCATATAAAAGCTGTGAAATGTGAACTACATCCAAACCGTCATAATCCTCTTTTAAAGTTTTATAACATCCGGCACAGGAAGTGATAATAGTTTGTCCCTTTAAAATTTCAGTATTTTTTTTGATTTGCTCTTCTGCCTCATCGATAAAGCCAGTTCTAAGTAAAACAGATCCACAACATTTTTCATCACCCAATGTGTGAAAATCAACACCTGCGATTTCAAGAAGTCTTTCTGTAGCCTGTGCAATGTCAGTTTGTTTTTCCCTTGCAGTGCATCCTCTAAAATATAACATGGCTTATTCCTCTTCATCATCAAGAGTAATTTCATTTTGTATTGCAACCTGTTTTACAACTGTATTCAAATCATTCTGCAGTTTATCTATAATAAAGTAAAGTCTTAAAACAGTGTAGAACAATACAATGAATACTAAAATGATAATAAAATCTAAACCACGAGTTATACCGACTAATCTAGCAAAATTATTACTTAATTCAGGGAAAAGTGAAAATATTGAAACAACAATCCAAAAAAGAGCCCATAATACTGTTGAAACTGCGGAATTTTTCCCATTCAAATATCTGAATATAAACCACACTATAGCTATAATTGAAATTATTGGAAATATTAAAGAATATAACAACATATTATCACCTTAAAATTGATGTTTAATCATTTGAATCAATATTTTTATTGCAGCAGTAGTATTTGTTCCTTTTGCCTGAGTTTCCGGAGTATAGATTGTTTCAATTGGAACTTCTGCAAATGAAATTTCATTGTCATGGATTTCACGTATGAATTCTGAAGATATGAGATATCCTGTAGCGTTAATGGTAATCTTATCCAATGCATCTCGGGTAATGGCTCTAAAACCTGTTTGTGAATCGCTTACATCAACCCTATAAAAAATTTTTGTTAAAAAATTCATGATTGAATTTGCATAATTTCTGCTTCTAGGCATATCCTCCAGTGGCCTTACACCAATAACCGCCTGAGCTTCCCCTACAACCAATGGCCTTATTACATTATCCAAATCATCAGCCGAGTGTTGTCCGTCTGAATCCATACTGACAACATATTTTGGATTGAAATTCAAAACGGCATCAAAGCCTGTTTGTGTAGCAACACCCACACCACGATTAATCATCAAAGAAAAGACATGAATCTGATTAGGATATTTCCTTTTAGATTCAAGAATAACATCCAAAGTATTGTCTGTTGAACCGTCATTGACAATGACCATATTATATCCTTTCTCTGCAATAGATTCTAATACAGGCTGGATTCTTGTTGCTTCATTATAAGCCGGAAGAACTACATATGTTTCATTCTTATCTTCGGCAGTTACCTCATTTTCCATTTTACACCTTAAATTTATAATGGTCCTGCATCCTCTTTTCCTTCACGCATTCCCATTCCAGCTTCTTTTCTCATTGCTTTCCTGTGATACATCATTTTAATTAGGTTTTGGGCATGTTCACGTGCCCTGTTTTCAGCAAGTTTTGCAAGCTCCACAGGATCTTCTTCTTCATCTTCATGGACAAACACTTCCAAAATATGAGTGTTTGTCATGAGTTGTGCATTGATAAGACCTGTTGATGCCTCATGAGCACACATCTTATCTTTTTCCATAGGTCCAGGCATTCCAAGTGCCATTACAATATCACAAT
This sequence comes from uncultured Methanobrevibacter sp., assembly GCA_900320955.1. Lineage (GTDB taxonomy): Archaea > Methanobacteriota > Methanobacteria > Methanobacteriales > Methanobacteriaceae > Methanocatella. The sequence goes on from ONUN01000092.1 coordinate 4,902, forward strand.
TTTCTTCTTCAATGAGAATTTTAGCTGTAACCGGCAAGTCTTTAACACCAGGAACAGTTTCACGAATTATCTTTAAATCATAAGCGTTATTTTTAAGCTCATCAATAGCTGCTGAAGCCATATCAAAGCGTGCAAATGTAGTGTCACAAATTCCAATTCTCATATAAATTCACCTTATGAAAAAATATGTCTTTAATAATATAAATGTTTAGTTAATAATTCAAAAGTATTATGAATTAATACTGCGAGTAATACTTTAGATAGTATAATTATGAAAAAAATCTGATTTAAAAAAAATTAGTTTTTGTTTAACAATTCTAAAAACTTATCCTTAGCTTCATCAATTGTTAACGGATAGTTCCCATTCATGTCATATCCTTCATTTTCAAGATCCTGGAATAATTCAGTGACAATAGGAACTTTCAAATTAGCTTGTTCTAATATTTCAGGTTGCGCAAATATTTCTCTAGGAGTGCCTTCAGCAATTAATAATCCATCAACCAAAACGAATACTCTCTGAGCATAGTTTGGAACTAAATCCACTTCGTGAGTTGAAATAATAATTGTAATTCCTTCATCATTTAACTTTCTCAATAATTTTTGAAGATTAACTACTCCTTGAGGATCCAAACCTGCAGTAGGTTCATCCAAAACCATAACTTCAGGTTTCATTGCAAGAATTCCTCGAAAGCTACATCCTCCTCTACTGTTGGGGCAAAAATTTGGTCATCAGGGTTTTGGAACACAATACCAACTTTTTGTCTGAATTTGAGTAAAGACTTTTTATCATATTTTAATTCTTCACCATCAATGAAAACTTGACCCTCATCAGGTTCATAAATCCCATTTAAATGTAAAAACAAAGTTGATTTACCTGCACCGTTTTTACCTAAAAGAGCAACCATTTCTCCCCTTTCAACCTTTAAGCTAACTCCTTTAAGAGCCTGATAATCAGCATTATAAGCATATTTAATATTTTTTACTTCTAACATATTATTCCTCCTTTTTTGGTGGCACATAAACAGGAAGTTCACCTGTATATCCTCTAGAATCTAGAGAATGTTGCAATGTTTCACTTTTATCAAGGGATCTTAAAAATATGGTACTGGCAAGAGCACCTAAAGACTTGAATGAAGTCCAGTATGAATGATATCCTAATCTAGAGTTTTGAGCTTTCTGCATAGTATCTATTTCATTTAAGAATATGAATATTGCATTATACATTAAAAGAGCGATTTCAACTAATATTTGTGGAACCTTTAAAGTTCTAAGACAGTTTAAAATCTTTGCTATCGGTGTTGTAAGAGCCAAAAATCCTAAACAAGGCAAACAACCCATTACTCTCATAAAGGTATACACACCATAATGCAATGAATCGGTAGTGACAACAATACCGAATATTCCTGTTTCATAAATAACTTCCCCTTTACCGAAGAAGAATATTAGAAAGATACATGTAATCACAAGAAATGCCATTGGAATTGACAGGAATTTTAAATAAGACCTGTAATTGATTTTTGCAAATGCTAAAATGACAATAGACATTACAACAAATATGAATACGTCAAAATATAGATTATCAAGTGCTAATGTAACAATTAACAAAATAATTGTTAAAAACAATTTAAAATAAGGATTAAACTCTGTTAATTCATTGTGATGTGCAATATAATCCATGTCAAATTTCATAAAATCACTTTAAAAAAAAAGAAAAAATAAAAGAAGAATCTAATTATTCTTCTTTACCTTGTCCTCTCCAGTAACCAAATGCATAACCAATAATGATTGCACCTATAGCTGCTTGAAGAGCAAATAATAAACTTTCTATTTCACCACTAGGTGGTTCCCATATAGATGAAAACCAAGGTTTGAAACCTGTTTCCTCAATAGCTTCACCAGCAGCATCGTCTGAACCACCAAAGTATCCGTCATCTTCACCGTGACCATTAAACATTATTAATGGAGCAACGAACAATATGATACAAACAACAGCTAAAATAATTAATGTTGATGTTTTCATTTATATCACCTTATGCTTCATTAGGAGTTAAAACACCTAATTTATTTAATAATTTTGGTTTGTAAGCTTTTAATCTGTCCCAAATAATTACGGTTAAGAGACCTTCACCAATAGCTAATGGTACTTGAGTTACTGCGAAAATAACTAAAAATTTAGTTAATGCTGATCCAAAACTTGGAGCCGGGAAAGCAGCAGCTAATTGGAATGAAGTAGCTACATAAGTTAATAAGTCACCTAAGAATGCTGCAAAGAAAATTGCAACAGTTGATGAAACATTAGCTTTAGTTAAACCTTTATATATTAACCATGCTGCTAATGGTCCGACAATACCCATAGAGAATATGTTTGCACCTAAAGTAGTTAATCCACCGTGAGCAAGTAAGATTGCCTGGAATAAAAGTACAATGGTTGCAAGTACTGCAGTTACAGCGGGACCAAATAATGCTGCACCTAATCCGTTACCACAAGGGTGAGAACAACTTCCAGTAACAGAAGGTAATTTCAAAGATGATAAGACGAACATGAATGCGCCACTTACTGCGAGTAAAGCTTTGGATTCAGGGGTTTCATCTACGATTTTCTTGATTTGATATAAACCAAATGCAACAACGATGATTGATATGACAAACCATATAATACACCAGTTCAATGGTAAATATCCTTCCATAATATGCATAAATAATTTCCTCCAAATT
>ONUN01000083.1 GCA_900320955.1 uncultured Methanobrevibacter sp.
TCGTTGCCTCTATCATCGAATAAATCGATTTTATCATCAAACTTTGCCATTTTTTCCCTCCTAAATAAATAGAGTTTAACTAATATACCACTCTCAATGATGAAATTTTTTCACCAAATTGAGTTGAGCTACAAAGCAAGTTCTATTGCAATAGCCAGCTATATGGTATACAAATTTTATTTTATAAAAGATATAATATAAAGATTACCTATGAAATATTTTAGAAAAGTTTATTAAGTATAATAAAAGATTTTTGATTTAAGAAAAATACCCCCAAAAGTAATACTTTCTATTTTTTATTAAAATCATTTTTATAACCAAATAATTAAAATAAAGCCATAAAAATAAATTTAATTATAAATACAATCAATATTAAAAAAATAAAATTAATACAATTTGAATTTTAAAAAACAAAAGAAAATAATAAATTATTACTTTCAAGGTCAATAGTAATAAATAATACTAAAAGTAATACAAAAAATATCTGCAAAAAATCATGAATTTATTTATATAAAATAAAAGTAAAAATTAAATAATATGCAACTTGTAGCAGATGTTGGAGGAATACCTGGAAGAGACTGTAACGGTTTTTGCAAATACTGTTACTTCAGAAAGGTAAAAGAAGTTAAAAGTTTTGGCTGTGCACATTGTCTACCTAATAAGGTAGGTTGTGAAAGATGCAGTAAAGGAGTTTCTGAAACACAAGGAGATTTTAAATCACCATTTGAAGTGATGAATGAAGTCCAAACTGCAATGATGATGGGTATGGGACATCAAGGAGACATTAGCGCCTACATAAGTGGTGGAGGAGATATAAGTTGTTATCCTCACCTTGAAAGTCTTACTGCAAATTTAAACCAGTTTTCAATTTCATCAGTATTAGGATATACATGTGGAAAAGGCATTAGCGACTCAGACATGGCTACAAGATTGATTAATAATGGAGTTAAAGAAGTTTCATTTACTATTTTTTCCTCCGATCCGAAACTTCGAAAAGAGTGGGTTAAAGACCCAAATCCAACTGAAGCGCTAAAGGCATGTCAGATATTTTGTGAAAACATTGATTTAACAGGTGCTGCAGTAATTATTCCCGGCGTTAATGACGGTGACGTTTTAAGAGAAACATGCAACTCATTAGAAGAATGGGGTGCGAAAGGAATGCTTTTAATGAGATTTGCCAATACATTTAACGAAGGATTGATATTGGGCAATGAACCAATCATAAAAGGTATCGAATCACAACCTGTTGAAGAATTTGGCGAACTGGTTAAACAAATTAATTCAGAATACAAATTTAGAGTTAGTGGAACACCTATATGTGATCCTGAAACCGGAGGACCATTTGCAATAGCTAAAGATGAAAATGAAGTATTCCTGCAATTCATCAAACCGATTACCGGTGAAGCAACAATCATTACTTCAAAAATTGCAGAACCATATATCTCCAAAATATTTTCAAAACTGGAAACCGGAGAAAACGTTAATGTTGTTGCATGTGAAAAAGAAATTGCCTGCCTAATTACTAAAGAAGATTTGGAAAAGCTCGATTTGAGTGACATAAAAGATTCCGTAATACTGCCTGGACGGTCATTTGTTCACCAGCTCGATGCTGAAAGAATCCTAAGTGCTGACGGCGTTGAAAGACTCATCGGTCGTGGCCCAGATACATTAAGCGTTGATGGAGAATTAAGCATAGACATGACTGATGAAAATGTCATAGAAAGAGAATTAGAAGAATTTAATGATTTGGTGGATGCAATAAATTTCTTTGGAATGAAAAGAATTTAAAAAAAAGAGAGTTAGTTTGAATCCTCAACAAGAGAACTCTCATTATGTATTTTTACTAAAATATAATCATACATGAATGATTTTTTAATTTCCGCAAGTTCGGATAACTTTTTACCATCAATTACGACATCTGCAATCACATCTGCATATTTGTCATAATTCAACTTTACGCGAACACCATCCAATTGTGAAGTTACTGGAGTTGGAGAAATAACATCTTTAATTTCACTAACTTGATTTTCAATTGCATTTTTAACAACATTTCAACCAATTTATCAAGTGCACGTATATCCGGACCTCTCCTAAGCCTTCTAGGAATTCTACCTAAACCGCCCACATATGCATCTGCACCTGGAAGCTCATCAACAGAAATGTCTGGAGCTCCGGTAACAATTACTGGAATATCAATATCATCATATAAAAAAGCCTTTTCTTTGATACAATTTTCAAAACTGCCTAATGCAAAAACAGCAATATCATGTTCTTCAATTAATCTTTTTTCTTCTTCGGTGATTCCGGAAGTTCCTTTTCCATCCCCTCTTGCAAGACCTATCATATTATCTTTTGCACCAAATTCCCTCAAATATTCTGATATATCGCATGCAGCGTGAGGTAAATGATGTCTTGCTAAAGTTGGTGAAACAATAGCTATTTCAGAACCTGCCATAGGAGCAACAGATAATTTTGCTAAAAGTTCATGGGATTTGTCTTCAATTTTATCAACATCTTCTATAGGAATAGCTATATTTAAAACCAATTCCATCTGTTGAACACTTTCTTGAAGAATGAAACCGCCTAAATCTTCAATTAATTCCTTAATTTCTTCACTTTTGTGAACTCCACCAGTAAATGTTAATGATTCATACATATTAACAACTCTCAAAAAAATGCAATTTCATTGTGTTATTATTATTATATTTATATTATTATATTAAACTTTCTAAAATAGAATATCTAACTTCAACTTTTTCAAAAGGATTTTTGGAAATATTGTTATGTGAAGGAATATTAACCAAATTATCCTCTTCTACAACAGTATTTTTCAGATAATCAGGATATACGACATAATCAAAATTTTCACTAACGATATTAAAACCCATATCCAGAACAATATCTTTTAAAAACTCAGAATACACTTTGACATTAATATCCCTTTTAAAATCAGAATTAAGATATTTTCTAGACAATTCATAATGATTGAAAAATGCCAACACATCCTCATCGGACAGTTCATTTCCACCGATTTTAGAAACTTGTTTTATGCTTTCAAAAATCTGTGAGGGAGTATTGATTTTAATTGCTAAAGAATTCATATTTGTTTTACTTTCCGAAAGTAAAATAGCCAAATCTCCATCCTTTTCATCGGGAAATTTATTTACAACATAATCTGAAATGCCGGCCAATTTTACAATTTCTTCACACATTGGTGTTGTGACAATTCTCATACTATATATTATTATACTAACATCTAAATAAATTACATCATGAAAGTCACATTGAGTTTAGAAACATCAATCAGCAAAGACACTTCCATAATGGTTGATGCCTTAAGAGCAAGCACAACAATGATTTCTGCATTGGACAAATACGAAAAAATTATTCCATGTTTTAGTCCTGAAGAAGGTTTTAAACTAAAAAATGAATATGGTGGTGTTCTTGCAGGAGAACGTGGAGGTAAAAAAATAGAAGGATTTGACATTGGGAATTCTCCAATAGGTCTAAACAATTATGATAGTGATGAAAGAATTTTAATCCTAACAACAAGCAATGGAACCAGAATTCTTGAAAACATGACTTCCACAGTCCTTATTGGATCACTTATAAATGCAAAAGCCATTGGAGAGGCATCAGCTAAAATGGCTGAAAACCATATTGATGTTGTTATGGCCGGAGTTAAAGGAGAGTTCACCCTTGAGGATTTTTTAGCTGCCGGTGAAATTCTATATTGGATATGTGAAAGTTTAGAGGAATATGAATTGAACGATTTTGCAAAAGCTGCCATAAATGCCGACAGGGATAACAAGTCACTGGAAGAGGGATTTTACAATTCTCGCTCAGGAAAACGTTTGGCGAAAATTGGATATGAAAAGGATATTGAATTTTGTATTCAAAAAAATATATCCAACAATGTGGCAATTTACAAAAATAGAGAAATAATACTGATTTAAAATGGGAAAGTAATCACTTACATGCGAAAAACTTTATTTAACCGTTTTAAATATATTTATTAAGTGAAAACCTCCATATTTTAGTGAAAATTGAAAATAAGTAAAACATCAGATACCCAAATAATTAACTTTATATATTTAAATTGCATAATAATATTTGATAAAATAAATATAAAAGAAGTGTTTTATTAATGAAAAGAGAATGTTTGACAATAATTGGTACTGCACATGTATCATCAGAAAGTGTTGATGAAGTAAAAGATGCTATTTATGAACAGCACCCAGAAGTAGTAGCAATTGAACTTGATAAAGGAAGATATATAAAATTAAAAAAGGATATGATGGGTATTGAAGAAGACGACACCATATCCGTTAGTCAAATAATCAAAGAAAATAAAGTAGGGCTATTTTTGACCACAACACTTCTTGGATATTTCCAATCAAAGGTTGGTGCTGATGTTGATGTGAAACCGGGATCCGAAATGGTTGGAGCCATTGAAGCATGTGAAGATTTAGGCATACCAATAGCTTTGATTGATAGAGAAATTAATACTACTCTACAGAGAGCTTTAAATAGAATGGGATTTAGGGAAAAAGCTAAATTTTTATTTGGTCTTATTTCATCCGTATTTGGTGGAGATGATGTGGAAGAAGAAATTGACATTGAAGAGCTAAAGAATCCGGATAACCTTGATGATTTAATGGAAATGTTTAAGGATGAAGCTCCAAGCGTGTATGAAGTTCTTGTACATGAAAGAGATGCATATCTTGCAGGAAAATTACTTCAAATTCCACAGGACCACGTTATCGCAGTTGTAGGAGCAGGACATAAACCTGGAATTACAAGATATTTAGACAATCCCGAAACATTGCCCCCTCTTCACGAACTGGAAGATATCAGCAAAAAAGGCGGAATTCCATGGGTCAAGATAATTTTAGCCATGATTCCAATTTTATTTGTGGTGATATTTTTTCTGGCATATTTTAGCGGGATAAACATAACCGGGAACATATATGAATTCATCATCATAAGTATGATAATGGGATTCATCGGTTCAATCGTATCAGGTTCAAAAATTCAATCCGCAGTCGTCGGAGGCGTTGTAGCTCCATTAACTATCATTCACCCGTTACTTGCTGCAGGTTGGTTTTCAGGATTAACCGAAGCTAAATTTAGAAAAGTTAGAAAAAGAGATATTGACAGTTTAGCACATATGGAAAGCTTTAGAGACTTGTGGAACAACAATATCTTCAGAATATTATTAGTGGTTGTTGGAACTAATATAGGAGTCAGTATTGCAACCTTAGTGATTTTACCATCCCAAGTTTTCATACCACTATTCATGAAAATTTTCGGAGGATAATTAAAATTTTATATAATATATGCTTAATATAATATATTACTATTAATTTTAAAGGGAAAAATACCATGTATCTTATATTTCGTTGCGACTGCGGTCGTGCATTATACGCAAAAGAAGGTGTAGCTACCCGCAAATGTGTTTGCGGCAAAACACTGAAGGTAAAATCCAGAAGAATATTTAAAAAAGTAGCTACACGAGAAGATGCTTCATTAGCAGTTCAGGAAATGCAGGACAAAATATATGGTAACACTGACTTTCAACGAGCCAGTGAGTTATAACTAGTTTTTGAATTGGCCATAGTATCTGTGAGAAAAGCGAAAATGCAAAAATACATTGAAGATGGAAATAAAAATGCTGAAATCGTTTTAGAATTATTAAAAGATCCAAATGAATTCTTATCAACCGTCCAAATTGGAATTTCACTTATTGGTGTTTTAACAGGTGCATTTGGAGGAGTAACATTATCCGAACCGCTTGCAAATGCTATTTCATTCATACCTTACAGTCAACCGATAAGTGTAGCAATAGTTGTTATCATCACTACATATTTAACATTGGTTGTCGGAGAAATTGTTCCTAAAGTAATTGCATTGAATGACCCCGAAAGAATATCCTTAAAAGTCGCAAAAAGCATGGTTATTCTTGAAAAGGTTTCAAAACCAGTTAGTTTCATTCTTGCAAAATCAAGTAGTTTTCTTTTATGGGTACTTAGAATTGAAAATAAAAATGACGATGTTGTTACTGAAGAAGAAATCGAACTAATGATTAAGGAAGGAAGAGAAGATGGAACAATTGAACAAGAGGAAGAAGACATTATCAAGAGAGTCTTCAAACTTGATGACCAAAAAGTTGAAAGTATCATGACACCTCGTAATGAAATCATATGGATTGATTTGGAAGATGATAAAGACATTAACAAAGTAAAAATTATTGAAAGTAAAAGATCAATATTTCCAATTGCATCCGGCGAACTGGACGATTTTATAGGAGTTGTTCAAGCCAAAGACATACTTTCAGCAATGTTTGGTGATGATGAATTTGACATTCATAAAATTGTAAAAGAACCATTAGTTGTTTCAGAACACTTGGAAACTCTGGAACTATTAAAAGAATTCAAGGAAAATCAAGGATATGTGCATATGTCTCTTGTTGTTGATGAATTCGGAAGTGTTGAAGGTTTAATTACATTGAACGATTTACTTGAAGGTATTGTGGGAGACATTCCTGGAATTGATGAAGAAGATGAACCTCAAGCCACCCAAAGAAACGACGGTACTTGGTTGATTGATGGAAGATATCCGATTGAAAAATTCAAGGAACTATTTGACTTTAATGAAACATTGCCTGATGAAGAAGAAGACGGATATACTACACTTGCAGGTTTCATATTAAGTTTAAGCGGTAAAATACCTAATGAAAAAGATAGATATGAATGCGGAAGATTCATATTTGAAATAATGGACTTGGATGGGCATCAAATCGACAAAATTCTTGTAACCGATTTGGGACCTCAAGAACCAATTAAAACAGAGGAATGAAAAAATGGACATGTCAATAATATTACAATTTGTATTGTTAATTGTCGGATTCGTATTTTTAATAAAAGGGTCTGACTTTTTTGTAGATGGTGCCAGCAGCATTGCATCCCTTTTAAAAATTCCTACAATAATTGTTGGTTTAACCATTGTGGCATTTGGAACTAGTGCCCCTGAAGCGGCAGTTTCAATCACATCAGCAATTACCGGGAATAATGCAATGGCTGTGAGTAACGTAATCGGTAGTAACTTATTTAATATACTGATGGTTATCGGTATATCTGCACTACTCGGAGAATTATTAATGGAAAAAAGTGTTCTAAATAAAGATTTGCCATTCCTTGTTGGAATTACAATCTTATTTGCAGCATTTATAATAATCGGATGGAATGTATCTCAAATTGAAGGAATTATCCTATTGATTATATTAATCGCTTATGTTGCTTACCTTATTAAATCCGCAAAAAAATCAGATAATGCAAATGTTGTAGAAAAACCAAAATTTACCCTCCCACAAAGCATAATTTTCATAATTATCGGGCTTGCAGGAATTGTTCTTGGAGGAGATTTGGTTGTTAATAGTGCATCAGATATAGCAATTGCATTAGGAATGAGTGAAACATTAGTTGGTTTAACTATTGTAGCTATTGGTACATCTTTACCTGAACTTGTAACATCATTAACCGCTTTAAAGAAAGGTGAAAATCAGTTGGTTATAGGAAATGTTATCGGATCAAACATCTTCAATATATTATTTGTTCTTGGAGCAAGTAGTGCCATAACTGCAATTTCTCTTGATTCAAGTATGCTCATAGATGTTACTTTCATGGTATTCGTAACAGTACTATGCTTCATATTCGGTAAAACACAAGATAAATTTGATAGAAAAGAAGGTGCGATATTAGTTGCATTATTTATTGGATACATGATTTTCGCAATTCTCAGAAATTAATTTTTTTAACTCACAGGCCTTGCAGATATTTGATGAAGTTGGCTCACCACAAACTTCACATTCGTTAAGGCTTGTGGAAATATCATTTTCAAAGGTCAATATTTTTTGAAAAGATTCCATCACATTATTTTTAATCCCAGGGTATTTGTCTTCATTAACATTTAAAAATTCTTTAATTTTAGCTCTTAAAGACAAGTGAGAATATGGACATTCATCCAAATGAATATCAATATCGTTTAAGATAGCCCACATTCCGACTTCCTTTTCTGGAGTGTTCCACAATGGCTTAATTCTTGGAACTAATTTTGGATGAATCACATCCAATTCAGGGCCAAATTTTGAGAATTTAATAGTATCCCCTCTTGCAAAGCTCATTAAAAATGACTGGATTTCATCGTCCAAATTATGGCCGGTAGCTATCTTGCATGCTCCAAGTTCATATGCAGTCTTATTCAAAATATTTCTTCGAAAGACACCGCAGGGAATGCAGGCACTTTTAAATTCCTGATATATATCATCCAATGCAAAACCTTCTTCATCCTTAAAAGATTTTTGAACCAACTCGACATTTAAATCATTTGCATTTTTAATTGCAGAATCAATTCCATGCTGCCTATAACCTTCAATTCCTTCATCAACGCTTATTGCAACCAAATCAAAATTTAAAAATTGCTGATAATTTTTTAGCGCATGCAATGTTAAAACACTATCTTTCCCACCAGACAATGCCACGGCTATCAATTCGCCTTCCTTGATTAATTCATAATCCGAAATTAAATTGTTTATCCTTGAAAAAATCTTTTCGTTAAAATCTTTTTTGTTTAGTTTAACCATTACTAAATTAATTTATACTAAGATAAATAAATAATTTTACCAGTGATAAAATGATAACTTGTGATTTTGCAATATTGCCAGTGGGAACTGAAACTACAGAATGTAAAGATTATGTAACTGCCGCAGTTCAGTCAATTAAAGATTCCGGACTAAACTACCAACTAACTGGAATGGGAACACAAATCGAAGCAGAAAATTTAAATGAACTTTATGAAGCGATAGCCAATGCTCAAGAAGCAATTTTTGAATTGGGAATAGGCAGAGTTTATACTGTTATAAAAGTAGATGACAGACGAGACTTGGAAAACAGAACATTGGATGCAAAAGTAGAAACAGTAAATAAAATGTTAAAATAATAAAAAAATTAGAATTTAGAGGAAGCTGTTTTAACGGCTTCGATTACTAAATCTAAATCTTCTTTTGTAAGTGAAGGATGCACTGGAAGAGAAATTACATTGTCTGCTGCAAGTTCAGCATTAGGACAATCTCCTTCAACACCTAATTTTTTATAGATTGGTTGATTATATAAAGGAATTGGATAATGAATTCCTGTTCCAACACCGCAATCATTGATTACATCAACCCAATCATCACGATTTCCTTTTTCAACACGAATTGTGTATTGGTGATATACATGTTTTGATCCATAAGCACAATAAGGTGTGACAATACCGTCAACATCTTTTAATCCTTCGTTTAGATATTCTGCATTTTCAATTCTTTTAGCATTAAACCCATCAATTTTATTTAACTGTGCAAGACCAATTCCAGCAGAAATGTCAGTCATTCTGAAGTTATATCCTATATCATCGTGATGGTATCTGACACTTGCACCATGAGCTCTGAATATTTTTGCATTATCCGCCAAATCTTCATCATCAGTTGTGATAATTCCTCCTTCGGAAGTAGTCATGTTTTTTGTAGGATAAAAACTGAAACATGACATGTCACCTAAGCTACCTACCTTTTTACCATTACAGATTGCACCATGTGCTTGGGCAGCATCCTCAATAACAATTAATCCATGCTTTTCAGCTATTTCATTAATTCTATCCATATTAGCGGATTGTCCATATAACTGTACAGGCATAATAGCTTGAGTATTTTCAGTGATTAATTTTTCAATTGATTCAGGGTTTATGGTATAAGTTTTTAAATCAATGTCTGCAAAAACAGGTTTTGCACCTGTGTATAAAATTGAATTCCCACTTGCAATAAATGTGAATGGAGTAGTAATTACTTCATCTCCTTTGCCTATGCCGCATGACAATAAAGCAACATGTAATGCAGCAGTACCTGAATTAACAGCAACACCGTAATCTGATCCAACCCATTCAGCAAATTTCTGTTCAAATTCTGCTACTTTAGGCCCTTGAGCAATAATTCCGGATTTTAAGACTTCAACCACATTTTCTATTTCTTCATCGCCAATAATTGGTTTTGCAATAGGAACTTTAATTTCTGACACAGTTATCACCAAATTATAAAAATTAGATTAATAATCATACTAATGTTTAAATTTAATAATATTTAAAACATTACATATTTAACAATATTAAAATGAGTGTGAATTAATGGATGAATATAAAATTAAACAAATTGAAGAAGGATTAACAAAAATTGAATTTCCCGAATTTGATAAGGTTTCATCCGACGCTCCTGTTTTTTACAATCCCCACATGGAATTAAACAGAGATTTATCAATTCTTGCAATACAGGTATTCCAAAAACAAGAAGAAAGAGAAATTGACATCTGCGATTTATTTGGTGGAAGTGGAATTAGAGGAATTCGTTACAAAAATGAAATAGAGGGCGTTGGAAATGTATACATCAATGACATAAGCGAATTGGCTAATGAATATGAACAACACAATATCGATTTAAATAATTTAGAAGATATTGAAGTTTATCAACACGATGCAAGCATGTTTTTGAGAATGAAACGTGGTGAGTTTGATGTGATAGATATAGATCCTTTTGGAACTCCATCCCCATTTCTAGATTCAGCAGGATACTGCGCCCGCAGAAATTCATTGCTGTGCGTAACTGCAACCGACACTTCCGCATTATGTGGAACATATAAAGAGCCTTGTATAAGAAAATACAATGCAAAGCCATATAAAAGTGAATATTGTCATGAGACTGGCATTAGGATACTGGCCGGTTTTGTAGCCCTTACACTTGCGAAATATGGAAAATATATTGAAGTGAAAATGTCCCACAGCACCGAACATTATATGAGGTTATACATAAATGTTAAGAAAGGACCTACAAAAACTGACGAATGTTTAAAAAATATAGGTTACATTAGCCATTGTAAAAACTGTTTACACAGACAGACCACTAAAGGATTAGCCAGTGCAGTTGAAGAAAAATGCCCAATTTGCGGTGAAAAATTAATTCATGCAGGACCCCTATGGTTAGGCCCTATTCAAAATAAAGAATTCATAGAACAAATGATTAACGAAGTCAATTATAAAAAAATCAATACCGAAAAACAAGCACTTAAATTACTCAATAGCTGTCTTATAGAATCTGAAGCACCAGCCACATTTTTTGACGTGCACAACATATGCAAAACATTGAAAATAAGTGCTCCAAAGCTCGATTTAATTTTTGACAGAATAAGAAATAAAGGATTTAGTGCGGTTAAAACCCATTATAACCCACTGGGCATAAAAACAAATGCCAACATTAATGAAATAAAAAATATTCTTCTGGAGTTTGATAATGAATAACATCTTCTAAAAAAAATGAATAATGTTAAGATAATAATAATGAAAAATTTAAATTTCATTAACTTATAGAAAAAACATCAAGAAAACTATGATACACTAAATTAAAATTATGACAGACATTATAAAAAAATAGTTAAAAATATATAAAGTTTTAAATATAATAAACAATTAATAAAATTGTATATAACAATTAATATTATACATATTAGCTATATTATTAATACATGAATGAAGTGATATAATGGTAAAAACTAAAGACAATGTCGTTAAACTCGACGATACTGATATTAACATTCTTAAAATTATTAATGAGGATGTTAGAACATCATACAGACAAATATCTCGTAGTTTAGATGTTTCTGTAGGTACAGTACATAATCGTATAGACAAAATGGTTAAATCTGGAGTAATCAAAAAATTCTCACCACTCAAAAATTGGGAAGAAAAAACCTTTTTCAACAAAAATGTCGTTGGAATATACGACGTTACTGGAGAATATGACGCATTTCTAATTGCTAAATTTAGAAACACCAATGAATTAAATGGATTTATTAAAGAATTATTAAAAGATCCAATTATAGAAAGGACTTATACTCAAACCGTTTTAGACGTTATTAAAGAGGACATGGGTTCTTCAAATATTTTATAGATTTTGATTGGCAGTTGAACAACCAACAACTGACCCATCAACATTTTTTATTTTTTAACCACAATTTCTAAAAATCCACACTATTTAAAGTAAAAATCAAATTCCATCATTTACATAAAAAAATCCTGCAAAATCATTAAATCTTTTAAATATTTAAATATAAAGACAATGAAAAATAATAATATTTAATCAATATATTAAGAGGTTATGAAATTGGCAGTATGCTTACCCGACACCCAAGATGACACTCCAAGCATACCTATTAAACTTACTAAACTTACAAGAGTAGGTGTAACAGGAGTAAAAAAATTATTACAACTAGAAAGAGTAAATAAAAGACCTATAATATTGCTACCTACATTTGATGCATTTGTAGATTTACCAAATGATCAAAAAGGAGTACATATGTCTAGAAATCCTGAAGCAATTAGTGAAGTTCTTGAAACCGTTGCTAATGACAAGGGAGTTGCTGTTGAAGACTTATGTGCAAAAATAGTTGACAAAATGATGACTAAACACGAATATGCTAAACGTGTTGAAATATCCATGACTACTGATTTTATGTTTATGAGAGAGTCACCAGTAACTAAAAATAAAACCCAGGAAATGGCTAAACTAAAAGCAAAAGCCATTGGTTTTAGAGATGAAAATAATCAAATTAAAATCAAAAAAAGTATTGGTGCTGAAGTTATTGGAATGACTGTTTGCCCATGCGCACAGGAATCTGTAAGGGAATCCGATAAAACCAAATTATTAGAGTTCTTAGATGAAGAAACAACTCAAAAAGTATTAGATACTGTTACTTTTGCTTCTCACAATCAAAGAGGAGTTGGAACATTATTAATTGAAGTTCCTGAAGATAAAATCGTTAAAGCAGAAGACATTATTGATATTATCGAAAAATCTATGAGTTCCCCAGTATGTGAATTACTAAAAAGGCCAGATGAAAATGCAACCGTCATGAACGCACATCAAAAACCTGTTTTTGTTGAAGATTGTGTAAGAAATATGATGGAAAAGATTGCAACAATGTATTCTGATTTCCCTGATGATGTGTTAATTACATCCCGTCAAGAAAATCACGAAAGTATTCACAGACATAATGCATTTGCTGAAAAAGTAACCACAATGGGCGAACTAAAAGAAGAATTGAATATTCAATAGGATCTGATTTAATGAAAAAAACATATGAAATTGCCGGAGAGGTAATGGGCTTTTTTGATTCATTTAAAGGATCAAGACCTGCAATTGATAATGAAAGAATTTTAATCGTAAGAGGAAAATCAAGAAAAGTACTGCCTTTAGATGATTTTGATTCTAAACTTTCAGAAATTGGAGAAATCCTTGGCGGAACAGAAATAGAATCAACTTCAGACAAAATTGAAGATATTCTCAAATTAGGCGATAAAAACATCCAAAAAAGTGAAACAACAACTGGAGATGTTGATGGCAAAGGATTCATTAGGATGGAAGAAGAATTGGAATCAATGGGACTAGTAGTAGCCTACAAAGTATTTGAACTTCCAAATTTTTATGTAGTTATTGCAATTTGGGAAGATAAAAATGAAATTCCTCCGCTTTATGTGGAAGTAACTGTTTCCGAACGTGAAGATTAAACATGTCAAATTTAACAAAAGAGGAAATTCTCACTATATTGAATGCAACTGACAAAGACATTGCAAAATATATGTTGGAAGTATGCAAATATAGAGAGAATAATCTCATCACTTATTCTAAAAATATATTCATACCATTGACTGAAATTTGCAGAAATGATTGTGGATATTGTAATTTTAAAAAGAATCCAGATGATTCAGAAGCAATTATTCTTAAAACAAAAGAAGAAATACTAACTGAATTAAAAGAAGCTGAAGAACATGGATGTAAAGAAGCTCTTTTTACTTTTGGAGAAGATGCTGATGAAGAGGAGATTGTCCAATTAAGATTAAAAGAATTTGGATATGACAACATAATCGATTATATTGTGGACATCTGCCAAATGACCCTGGATGAAACTTCATTATTACCCCACACCAATGGAGGTAACTTCAGTTATGAATCTTTAGAAAGACTGAAGGAAGTCAATGCATCAATGGGTTTAATGCTGGAAAATTCATCAAAAAGATTGATGGAATTGCCTGCACATAAAAAAAGCCCTGGAAAAAATCCCGAACTTAGACTGGAAACTATTTCCAATGCTGGA
Organism: uncultured Methanobrevibacter sp.; assembly: GCA_900320955.1. Taxonomy (GTDB): domain Archaea; phylum Methanobacteriota; class Methanobacteria; order Methanobacteriales; family Methanobacteriaceae; genus Methanocatella. The sequence goes on from ONUN01000083.1 coordinate 14,232, forward strand.
AAACTAAAAATTCCTTATACCACAGGTATTTTAATAGGAATTGGTGAGACAAAAGAGGAGATAGCCGAATCATTACTTGCAATCAAAGAGATCCAGGACAAATATGGGCATATCCAAGAGGTAATTATTCAGAACTTTACGCCGATTCCAGGAATTGAAATGGAAAATTGGCCAAAACCAAGTTTTTTAGATATGGTTAGAACAGTTATTGCAGGTTATTTGCTTTTTAAAGATAGTGATGTCAGCATACAAGTTCCACCTAATTTAAATAAGGATACTGCACAAATTTTCCTACTATGCGGTGCTGATGATTGGGGAGGAGTTTCACCGGTAAGTCCGGACTTTGTCAATATAACATCCCCTTGGCCTGAAATCGATGAGCTCAATGAATTAACAAAAGATGCCGGATTTGAACTAACTGAAAGATTATGTGTTTATGACAAATACATCAACAGCGAATGGTTAAATGAACAATTGCTGGAAAACATCACTAATTTATTTTAACATCTAAAACTACATGCTCCACACCTGGAGCGTATTTTTTTATTTTATTTAATTTTAATAATTCAACTTCACGATTGCCCGCTTGAGAAATTATTCTTTCAAGAGGCCGTGTATCCATTAATTTTTCAGGAACGGTCTCATGATAATGCAGGATTCCACCTTCATTTAAACTGTTTATGGCAGCATTCAGATAATGATGAGTGGTTTTTACATATCCCATTACAATACGGTCAGCATTATATTTTGGAGCATGCACCATACAATCCCCCAAAATTGGAGTGATATTGTCCAGCTTATTTAATTTAATGTTTTCACATAAGTAAAAGTAAGAATTGGGATTTATTTCGATAGAATAAACGTGTTTTGCATTTGAATGAACACCAATAGGGATGGAAAAATACCCTATGCCTGCAAACATATCCAAAACAACTTCCCCCTCTTCAACTAATTTTGCAATGCGCAGTCTTTCATTATTATTTCCTTTAGACCACATAACTTTTGATAAGTCCAATTTAAACAAACAGCCGTTTTCTTTGTGGATTGTTTCTGTTTCACTACCGTAGAGAATATTATATACAGGTTCCCTTTTTGTTCCTTGAATATGGTCTATTTTCATTATAGTTTTCACATTATGCTTTTTTGATAAAATTTGCAAGTCTTCATAAGATTCATAATGAAATTTACTATCTAAAATCAATACATTACCAATACGTTTCCATTTCAATTTATTCACCTTTTGAAAGAAAAGTTTATATATGCAAATAGATAATATTAATATTGTTAGTTTATACTAATTATTGATTCTGATT
>ONUN01000142.1 GCA_900320955.1 uncultured Methanobrevibacter sp.
TATGAGAATTATTTTAGCAGGGACAGGTAGTGCAGTTGGAAAAACAACAATATCTACCGGGATAATGAAGGCTTTAAGCGAAAAATACAATGTCCAACCATTTAAAGTTGGACCCGATTATATCGACCCATCCTACCATACATTAGCAACCGAAAATGTATCCAGAAATCTGGATTCTTTTTTTATGGAATCCGGACAGGTAAGGGATTCCTATCTAAAGGCTATGGTGGGAAAGGATATAGCGGTGATTGAGGGTGTTCGTGGCCTTTATGAAGGAATTGATTCTGTCAATGACATAGGAAGTACAGCTTCAATAGCCAAATCCTTAAAAGCACCGGTAATTTTAATCATAAACTCCAGAAGTTTGGTTAAAAGTGCAGCGGCTTTGGTTTTGGGTTTTAAGGCACTTGATCCTGAAATAAATATTGCTGGAGTTATCCTGAATAAAGTTAAAAATAAAGCGCACTACGAAAAAACAAAAAGGTCAATTGAAGAAATTACCAAAACCGAAGTTATTGGAGGTATTGTACGTGATGATACAATATCAATAGAAGAAAGACATTTGGGTCTTGTTCCTGCTCGTGAAAAAGAGAATTCGCTTAAATATATTGATATCTGGTCTGACGTAATAAAAAATTCAATTGATTTGGACAGATTAGTGGAAATTGCCGGTGAAGCTCCAAAAATTACATCAGATATTGTTCCGATTTGGAATAAATTGAATAAGCAAAAAGTAAAAATCGGAGTTGCATATGATGAAGTATTTAATTTCTATTATAAGGAAAATATAGAATCACTAGAGGCAAATAATGCTAAAATTGAATATTTCTCACCTTTAAACGATGAAGGATTGCCAGATGTAGACGGATTGTATATCGGTGGAGGATATCCTGAACTCTTTTCCAAAGAACTTAGTGCAAATGAAAAAATGCTTCAAGAAATTAATACTTTCCACCTGGAAGATAGGCCTATCTTTGCCGAATGTGGTGGTTTAATGTATCTTATGAATTCCATCCATGAAGATAAAGTTGTTAATGTATATCCTTACAAAGCAATCTTAACAGATAGAGTGCAAGCGCTGAAGTATACAATTGCCGAAGTTACTGAAGACAACATAATATCCAAAAAAGGAGAAAAATTCCACGGTCATGAATTCCATTACTCCAAAGTATTGGTTGATTCAAGCAATCTCAAAAACAAACTGGCATTCAACATATTGAGAGGAAAAGGATCATACAATAATCAAGACGGATTTATTGAAAGAAATACTCTTGCAAGTTATGTCCACACCCATGTGGCTGCAATGCCTGATTTTGGAGGAAATCTGGCCATATCTGCAAAAGAGCTTGGAGGATAAAAATGAAATTTGAAAAAATTGACTTTTTCCAACCTTTGTTAGTTGTAGTTGCAATACTCATATTTTTAGCAATGGGATATATTGGCTCATTTAATTACAGATTTGAAGACCCTCTGAAACTGGAAGTAATACTAACCGTCATTTTTGCATGCATCATTTTTGCAGCCGGTGCAGTATGTATCAAATACAAAATCAGCGTAGAAAAAACTAAAAATCTAGATTTTCTATCTGAAAAACTTATACTGGCACTTGTCATAATCGCATTGGTCATGCAAACCCTTAACATGGTATTGCTTGGAGGAATTCCCCTATTCAATAGTGTATTGAAATCAAATGCAACAACCAATATCTGGAGAGTAGCCTATCCGCTATTTTTAATAATGATAAATATCCTACTTGCAAAGTATTACAGTAAGAAATATCTGTTATTGGTAATTCTCGGAGCATTAATTTTCGGTTTAAACGGATATCGGACTTCAGTTCTTGGAATTTTAGGAAGTTCATTCATTACCCTTTTCTATCTTAAAAAAATATCAAGAAAATTGGGCATAATCTTTATAGCAATAATAGCCATTGGAATGCTTGCAGTTGGATACATTGCATCACAATCAATTGCAAACCAGCACTGGACTTTAAACCCATTAGAACTTGTTTTTTACAGAGCAGCATTCACTTTAGAAGTATTTGAAAAAATTATTCCTTTAGGCGGAAGCACACACGGACACATTTTAAGCATGATTTTTTCATCAGGAAGTCCAAGAACATTTATTGGCCAATATGTACTGCATTATGATGTATGCTTAACATCTTCCCTGTTCGGTCCTGTATATCTTGATTTTGGATTAATTGGACTTACAATTCAAATGTTATTTATGGGAACATTTTTACAGTTAGTACATAAAATAAAAGAAGGAATAGGAGTTGGGATTTACTCCATCATATTAACACACACATTAATTTGGATAGAAACCGGACCAACAGACATAATGATTTGGTTTTTATATCTTTTAGGTTTGATTTTAATAATAATGAATTTTAATTATATTAAATTAAACAAAAATTAATATAATTAATATTACTAATGAAATAAAGAATATAAATGTTCCTCTTACGATGAAATCACCATTTCTTTCAGAATATAGTGATAATCCATAAGATAAGATTAATGCTGTAAGCATTTCAATTAATCCTGTGATACCTGCATCAAGCCTTAAAAGGTTTCCGCAGATAAATGAAAGAATATAAGCGATAGCTACAACAAGAATAATCATTATAATCGGATTTTGAATTAATTGGAAGAACCGTGAATTCTGAAAACTTCTTTGATTATAATTGTATAGAGTAGTATGACCAAATCCACTATCTCTAGGAGCATGAGAACCTCTATTCAATAGAGAAGAAAATCCTCCATGGTGACCTTCATTATCTTGTCTATAAAGACTATTTTTATAAACAACAGGATTTTGATCACGCCTCTGCATCAAATATTCCATATCTGAAGCATCATAGCTATATTCAGGATATTCCTCATCAATATAAGCAGCTGCTCCCCCATCATATGAAGTATTATCCAAAGTAGTTTGAGAAGTTCTATCCTGGTATTTTTTAGCAAGTTCAAGCAAATTATCCCTATCTACCAATTTAATATTTTTACGAAGTGCATAATTGGTTGCCTGACTTGAAAAATAAGAAGAAGAAACAATTGTAACCTTAGATGCCTTTAAACTTTCTCCAACTTCTTCCATCTCTTTTAAAACATCAACACCAATTTCAAAGTCTTTATCATAGTTTTTACATGCTACAACAACACCAAAATCCCCAATTGTTGTTGGCAATATCGCATATATATCTATGACTTTCTGAGAGGTTTTAAAATTCTTATAAACCTTGAAACCAGAGTCCTCCATTACCTTAGCTATAAAATTAATAAGTTGTGGTTTTTCCAAATTTCCACCCGCATGTGTTTATTAAAAAAAAACTACTATTATATTTTATACATTAAATTGTTATTAAAGTTTATTATAATTTGGCTCGAAATCTAAAAATATTTTAACAAGGTTATACCTTAATAAATATATGAAAGCATTAATAAGTAACGATGATGGAATAACCGCTTCAGGAATACTTGCTGCGAAAAAAGCAGTGGACAAATTATGCGATACATATGTAGTGGCACCTGAAACACAACAAAGCGGTATTGGACATGCATTAACACTTTATGAGCCATTAAGAGTAAATGAATATACTTTAAAAGATGGGAGTTTGGGATATGGTGTAAGCGGAACACCAACCGATGCAGTAACTATCGGATTATTTGAAATATTATCCGAACATCCCGACATCATGATTTCCGGAATAAATACAGGTTATAATTTAGGAAAAGCAGAATTGACAACCTCTGGAACATTAGGAGCTGCAATTGAAGCAGCAAGTTTTGGAATTCCGACAATAGCAATTTCACAGGAAGTAGTTAGGGACGACATTAAATTTGAAAATGGTGAAGTCGAAATAGACTTCGATTTCGCTACAAAAATGCTAAATAAAATAGCCAAAATTGTTTTAAAAAAAGGTTTACCGGAAGGAAT
>ONUN01000081.1 GCA_900320955.1 uncultured Methanobrevibacter sp.
GAATCTTTTAAATTCCCATTAAATCAATTGGAAATTTTGAGTATTATCTTATTTATCTATTAGTATTAATAAAAATCAACTATTTCCGGACACTCTCTGTAATGAAAAATTATTGGAAATTTCAATAGTTTCCTTAATAATTGCTTTGAGAGTAGGTTAATCCTAAAAAAAGGTAGGTTATTATATCTAAATATTTTTATATGACTGTAAACAAACATTTATAAAAAGCACATGTGGTAATTATGGTTGAAGGATATATGATAAATTGGGTGTATGTACTTCTCTTGTTTATTTTAGGTTTCATTACATATTACAGAAAGTCATTAGATTTATTCGGTACTGCAGTCATGATTATTATGGGTGTCGTTATTATTTTTTCAGCTGGTGCAAATTGGCTGGTATTGATTGTTCTATTTTTAATAATGTCTCTTCTTGCAACAAAATACTCTAAAAAGTATAAGATGTCTTTAGGAGAATTTGAGGGAAGAAGAACTTCCAAAAATGTTATTTCCAATGGTGTTGTTGCCTGTTTTATGGCTGCATTCGGAGGATATTACTCTCCATTTGTGGGCGGTTTCGTTGGTGCAATTGCTACAGCGACTGCTGACACATTAGCTTCTGAAATAGGTGTATTGGACCAACATCCTCGTTTGATTACAACTTTGCAAAAGGTAGATCCGGGTACAAATGGTGCGGTTTCTCCTTTAGGTACTGGAGTTGCAATTGTGGGTGCGGCGATAATTGGTATTGCTTCATTCTTGTTGGTAATTGTACCAAATCCATTGTCTGCAATTTTAGTTGCAATTATTTCAGGAACTGTTGGCTGTTTCTTTGACAGTATTCTAGGCGCTCTTTTTGAAAATCATGGTTGGATGACAAATGAACATGTCAATTTGCTTGCAACAATTGTAGGGGCTATTGTTGGAATAGTTTTAATGAACATGTTTTAATTTTTCAAAATAATTTTTTTCGCAAGTCAATTTCTATTTTTTTAAAGTTAAAATTAAATAAATTATTTTAACCATTAGACATAAAAATTATATTAATATATTTTATTAGGTGATATTTATGAAAGGTCTTATTTTAATTATGGATGGTATGGGTGACCGTCCGATTAAAGAATTAGGAAATAAAACTCCTCTTGAAGCTGCAAATACTCCAAATATGGATAAGATGGCTGCTGAAGGGATTACAGGTATTATGGATTCAATAGCTCCTGGAATTATTCCGGGCAGTGATACTGCACATTTATCTATTTTAGGTTATAATCCTTATGAGGTTTACACAGGAAGAGGTCCGTTTGAAGCGAATGGTGTAGGTGTTGATGTTTTGCCTGGAGACATTGCATTCAGATGCAATTTCTCAACAGCAGATGAAAACCTTGTTGTAACCGACAGACGTGCCGGAAGAATCAAGGAAGGTACTAAGGAAATTGTCGACGTATTGAACACAATGGTTTTAAAAGATTATCCTGATGTCAAAATAATCTTTAAGGAATCCACAGGCCACAGGGCAGTTTTGGTTTTAAGGGGCGAAGGTCTTTCAGGCAAGGTAAGCGATGCTGATCCTAAGGTGGAAGGCAACAAACCTAAGGAAGTAAAAGCACTTGATGATTCACCTGAAGCAGCAAAAACTGCTGATATTTTAAATAAACTGGTCGTTAAAACATATGAAATGATTAAAGATCATCCTGTTAATTTAAAAAGAATTGAAGATGGATTACCTCCAGCAAACATCGTAATTCCTCGTGGTGCAGGAGAAGTGCCTGTTGTAGACTCATTGAATGATAAATATGAAGTTAATTCAGCATGTATTGCGGAAACCGGTCTTATTATGGGTATTGGACGATTTGCCGGAATGGATATCATTGAAATGGAAGACGTGACTGGCGGAATCGACACCAACCTGGACAATATTCGTGACACAATCATCGACCAGGTTAAAAACTCAGACCATGACTTTTTCCTGATAAACATTGACGGTGCTGACGAAGCTGGTCATGACGGTCAAATCAAAGAGAAAAAGGAATTCATCGAAAAGGTCGATGAAGTGGTCATGAGCGAACTCATCAAACTTGAAGATGTTTACATTTACCTAACCGCAGACCACTCAACACCTATATCCGTTAAAAATCACTCAGGAGATCCTGTACCTGTATTAATTAGAGGTCCGGAAGTCAGAACTGATGATGTATGCGAATTCTCAGAACGTGCATGTGCAAAAGGAGGACTTAACAGAATCAGAGGCGCAGACGTGATGAATATCATGATGGATTTAATGAATTATGCACACAAATTCGGAGCATAGGTGGTTGTATGGCTGCTAAAAAACTTTTTGGAACATCCGGAATCAGGGGATTAATCGGTTCTGAAGTAACATGTGAGCTCGCACTAAATGTAGGTAAATCATTGGCATACTATTTGGGCAACGAAGGTACTGTTGTACTTGGATATGATACAAGGACAACTAATGACATGCTTGACCAGGCAATTTGTGCCGGACTTTTGGAAAGCGGAGTTGATGTGATTAAGATAGGTATGGTCCCAACACCATTGGTCGGTTATGCCGCTGAAAAATTGGATGCGGATGCAGGAATCATGCTTACAGCATCCCACAACCCTTCCAGATATAACGGAATAAAATTATGGAATAAAAATGGAATGGCATATACATCATCCCAGGAAGCAAAAATCGAAGAAATCTATTCAAATAAGGATTATATTTCAGTCACTTGGGATAAAGTGGGTAACTTAAGTTACAATGAAGAAATCAAAGGCCAATACATTGATGATTTGGTTGACATGGTTGACATTAAAGAGGGCCTGAAAGTTGTAATTGATTGCGCATCCGGAGCGGGAAGCGAAATATCACCTTTAGTATTCAGAAAAGCAGGATGCGAAGTCACCACCCTCAACTCACAACCTGACGGATTTTTCCCAGGAAGAAACCCCGAACCAAATGCCGAAAACCTGCAGACATTAATGAAGACCGTTGTAGCTATTGGCGCAGACCTTGGAATAGCTCATGACGGTGATGCGGATAGGATGATAACAATTGATGAAAACGGAAACATTTCTCCATTTGATTCTTTATTGGCATTAATATCAAAAGAATTCGACGGAGATGTTGTAACAACCGTTGATGCAGGATTATGTATGGATGAATCCGTAAAAGGAAAAGTATTCAGAACTCCTGTCGGAGATGTCAATGTTGCTGAAGTTATCATAGCCGAAAATGCAGCATTTGGAGGAGAACCTTCCGGAACATGGCTACACCCTGACTTCTGCATGTGTCCTGATGGAATACTTTCCGGTTTAAGAATGGCGGAATTGGTTTCAAGGAAAGGAAAATTGTCAAAACTTCTTGATGAAATACCTTCATATCCTAACATCCGTGAAAAGATAACCTGCTCAAAAGAGGCAAAAGTTGAAGTCATGGAAAACATGGAAGAGTTGCTCGAAGCGGCATTCGATGATGTCAGTGACATTAACGCAATAGATGGTGTCAGGTTAACATTTGATGATGGCAGCTGGGTGCTTGTAAGGCCGTCCGGAACTGAAGACTACATTAGGATAACTTTAGAGTCCCGCAGTGAAGACCGCGCAGAAGAGATAAGAAAAGTCTGCGTTAACATAATTAATGATAACTTATAGAAAAACACATTTGTTTTTTCTATTTACTTTTTTTATATATTTATTGCAACTTTGAAGAAAAATAGTGTGTTGAAATTTTTAGGTAAAATATTAAAAAAATAGTTGAAAGAAGAAGAATTATTCTTCTTCTACGATAAATGCTTCTACTCCAAGAGCAGCGCATTCTGGGCAAACCCAATCATCTGGCATATCTGCAGGAGTTTTTCCAGCAGGAATGTTGTATGCAGGGTCTCCTTTTTCTGTATCAAATCTGTATTCGCAGTGTAAACATACATATACGGTCATTTTTACAATCTCCTTTTAAGTTTCACTATTAATGGCTAATTATATTTTGACTCTATTTTAACTCATATTTAAAATTACTTATTTTTTTAGGAAAGTTAATTAATAAGTAAAGAGTTAAACATATATCATTATAAGAAAATTTTATAAGGGGATATAAAATGAAAGCAATTATTTTAAGTGCTGGTGAAGGGTCTAGAATGAGGCCGTTAACACTTACAAAGCCTAAGACCATGTTGCCAGTTGCCGGAAAACCAATTATACAGTATAATATAGAATCATTAAGAAACAACGGGATAACAGATATTCTATTGATTGTACGGTATAAGGAAGAAATGGTTCGTGACTACTTTGGTGACGGTAGTGACTTCGGCGTAAATATAACTTATAAAACTCAAAAAGATTTCCTTGGAACTGCAAATGCAATTTCCTATGGTGAAGACTTCATTGAAGACAGCCTGATTGTTTTGAATGGAGATATTATTCTGGATGATGAAATCATCAACGAGATTATTAAGAAATATAACTACATGAAGCCTGATACATTGATGGTTCTGACTGAGGTGGAAGATCCCTCCGCTTTCGGTGTTGTTGAAATTGAGGACGGCAATGTTAAAAGCATTGTGGAAAAACCTAAGAAAGGCGAAGCTCCAAGCAACCTGGTAAATGCAGGAATCTATATTTTCAATCAGGATATTTTCGACAAGATAAGGAAAACAGAAATCTCCGAAAGGGGAGAATATGAAATTACAGATTCACTGTCAATGCAAATTGCAGACGGCAAGAATGTGATTGGCCATAACACCAACAAGGATTGGATTGATGTAGGGCGTCCATGGGAATTAATTGAAGTTAATGAAGAATTGATCGGTCAACTTAAAACTGAAATCAAAGGTATTGTTGAAGAGGGAGCCCATATTCATGGCGAAATCTTTTTGGATGAAGGAAGTATAATCCGTGCAGGCGTTTACATTGAAGGAAATGTTTACATTGGTAAAAACTGTGATATAGGTCCTAACTCTTACATTCGTGGAAATTCCTACTTTGGAGATAATGTGCATGTGGGAAATGCGGTTGAAATTAAAAATTCAATCGTTATGGAAAACACAAATGTCAGCCACCTGAGTTATGTCGGAGACTCTGTAATCGGGTCCAATTGTAACATTGCTGCAGGAACCAACATCGCAAACCTTCGTTTCGATAACAGATCCGTCAAAACCAAAATCAAAAATCAGATGATTGACAGTGGAAGGCGTAAATTGGGTTCCATTATTGGAGATTCTGTTAAAACCGGAATCAATTCAAGTTTCTCTCCAGGTGTAAAAGTGGGCCATAATTCCACTATCGGTTCAGGGGTTTTGTTATATGATGATGTACCCTCCGATACACGTGTATTGGTAAAACAAAATCATATCATTCAAGATAAAAAGTAAATAGGCGATATTATGGAAAATAAAAAAGACTCTGTTGTAATATGCCCTGGTGCACAAGTACTTGGTGATGTTGAATTGGGAGAAGACGTATCCATCTGGCACGGTGCCGTGTTAAGGGGAGACACTGACTCCATCACTATTGGGGACAATTCAAATGTCCAAGATAATTGTGTTGTTCACTGTACCAAAGGCTTTCCGGTAGAAATAGGAAAAAACGTTTCTGTCGGACATGGTGCGGTTGTTCACGGTTGTAAACTGGAAGATAATGTTTTGGTTGGAATGAATGCAACCGTCCTGAATGGCGCCCACATTGGCAAGAATTCAATTATAGGCGCGGGAGCAGTTGTAAGTGAAGGAAAAGAATTTCCAGAAGGCAGTTTGATATTGGGAGTTCCTGCCAAAGCTGTTAAACAGGTAAGTGAAGAACAAATTAAATTAATTCAAAATAATGCTGACAATTACGTAAAACTTTCCAAACAATATAAGGAAGACTAAAATATGAAACCTAGACAAATCGTAGATGAAATGGATTCTTATGTTCCCGGAAGATCACAGGATGAAATTGCACAGGAATTCAATTTGAACAAAGATGAGATAATTAAACTGGGATCCAATGAAAATCCATGGGGTCCATCTCCAAAAGCTATGAAAGCTATTGAAAAGGAAATCAAATCAATTAACCGATATCCTGAATCCCAACTAAAGGAGCTTGTAGTAGAAATTGCTGCCTACAGTGATGTTGATGATTCGCAGGTTATAATCGGTGGGGATGGTGCTGATGAAATCATTGATGTGCTTGCAAAGACATTTATTGATGACGGGGATGAGTTCATCGTCCCATTGCCGTCTTATATGTATTATGAATATCTGCTGCAGCAGTATGGTGCTCATCCGGTTTATGCAAAATGGGATTTGGATAAAAATGAGCTGGATGTTGACTCTATTTTTGAAGCAATCACAGACAAAACAAAAATGATTTTCTTGTGCAGTCCAAATAACCCTACAGGGACTTTAATAGATAAGAAAGTTCTCTCGGATATAGCATCAAAAAATCCTGAAATTTTAATAGTGGTTGATGAGGCTTACTTTGAATACTCAGAAGTCACAAACAAGGATTTAATCAATGAACATGATAATATTTTTATAATCAGAACCATGTCTAAGGTTTTAGGCCTTGCAGGAATGAGAATAGGATACGGTCTTGCATGTGCTGAAATCATTGAATACATGCACAGGATAAAACCGGTATTTTCCCTTACTCGGTTGTCTTTTGTTGCAGCCCTAAATACTTTTCAGGACAAGCAATACATTGCAGAATCAATCGAAAAGGGAATCGAGTCAAGACAATACCTATATGATGAACTGTCAAAAATCGATTCACTTAACGTATTTCCATCAAAATCCAATTTCATGCTGATAGGTGTTAAGGATACTGGCTTTACAGCATCCGAATTGGCTTTGGAGCTTATGAAACGTGGTATCATTGTTCGTGACTGTACTTCTTTTAAGGGTCTGGACGAATATTGGATTAGAATCAGTATCTGTACCCTTGAAGAAGACGAGAAATTTATTAATGTTATCAAAGAGGTTTTAAGTTAAATGTATATTGGTGGAACTGTAATATCTTCAGTGGAATTTCATGGAAATATGTCTCTGGTTATTTTCATGTCCAAATGTCCGCTGGCTTGCAGATATTGTCACAATGTGGAGCTATTGGAAGATAATACCCAATGGTCATTGGATAAGGTAAAATCTGAAATAGACTCTTCAGCTGATTTTTTAGATGCAATTGTAGTTTCAGGCGGGGAGCCATTGGTTCAGACCGATGCGGTAATTGAAATATTTAAATATGTGCGCGAAATAGGTCTTAAAACCAAACTGGACACTAGCGGGATTTATCCTGACAAAATACAAAAACTCCTTGACCTTGAACTGCTTGATTACGTTTCACTGGACATTAAAACCACTTTTTCAAAATACAGAAAAATCACAGGCTCCAATATAGGATTCAATGTCAAAAAATCCATGGAACTGATAAACAACAATCCTAATGTTCATCTGGAGCTTAGAACAACTTACGTTCCAACATTACACACTAAAAAAGATATCCGCAATCTTGTTGGTGAAATTGAGGGCGATGTCTATACCATCCAGCAGTTCAGAAACAAAAATGTGCTGGATCCTGCCCTTGAAGAAGTTGAAGTTCCAAATCCTCATGATTTGAGAAAATTGGCCGAAGAAATCATGGATAATTTTGATGGTCATGTCAAGGTAAAGAGTGCCGAATTCGGTGAAGAAATTATTAAGTAGGAGGTCAAAATGCCAATTTTGTCTTTTTCAAGTAATGATATTGATGTTATTACTGGTAAGAAAACCAGAACTATTCGTAAAACCTGGAAGACTCCTCTTAAAAAAGGTGACAGATTATATTGCTACTGGAATTTGGTTTCTAAAGAAAAGATGAAGATTTTCGAAGCAATCGTTACTGATGTGGAAAACATACCGTTCAGCGAAATTGAAGGCAATGAGGAACTGGCCATACGGGAAGGTTTTAAGGATTCAAAGGATATGCTTAGAGAATTCAAAAAGATGTATGGTGGCCGAATCGATAAATCCGAAGAATTTCAAATAATCTATTTTGAAAAACTCCACATTGACGATTGGAAAGGTGACAAGATAGATGAAAAGGCTATGATAATGAAAAGGGCCGATATTCTTTTTGACAGCGGTAAATTCGATAAATCCACAATGTGTTATGATGCTGCTTTAAGGCTTGACCCTGATGATGTATATCTTCTTAACAAACAGGGAGATAACCTGTCCAGGCTGGGAAGGTTTATCGATGCAATCGAATGTTATGACAAGGCATTGGAACTGGAACCTGACAATGAATATATCTTAAATAACAAGGCTATTGCCCTTTTAAATTCCGGAAATATTAATGAGGCTTATAAGGCAAGCACTATAGCCTATAATTTTGCTCCAAGCAATCCAATTGTTCTTTACTGGAGAGGATTTATTTTGGAAATGCTTGGCAGATATGATCAGGCATTGAGGGTTTATGACAAATTGATTGTTATTGACGGTGAAAATCCGGAAGTGTGGAACTCCCGTGGAAACCTCCTGACTGATATGGGCAGATTGGAAGAGGCCATCGAGTCATTTGACAAGGCTGTTGAGGTGTGTCTGGATGATTCTGAAATGGATGCTGCTGCAATCAACAGGATGGGTAATGCATTCATTGATTTGGGAAAATTTGATGAAGCATTGGACTGTTTTAACAAAGCTATTTCTCTTGAAAAGCACAATATAGACTTTTTACTCAATAAAGGTGTTGTACTGATGGAGCTTGGCAAATTTGAAGAGGCTGTTGACAGTTTCAATCAGGTATTGCTGAGAAATCCAGACAATGAAGATGCCTTTTTCCTAAAAGAAGAATGTTTGGAAAACTTTTAATGTAGATTACCAACATCAAATAGACTATTTTTCATTTTAATGTTGTTTATTTTTAAAAAAGCTTCATTTAAAATTAGGTTTTATTTTGCAAGATATTTTTTAATTAATCATAGAATTAATTTGGTGAAAAGAAAAATGGGTGATGGTGGGAGTTTAATTATTTTTTGTATTTCTTAATTAAACCGATTCCCCATTCAGTCATTTCATCTGCTTTTTCCTGTGAATCGGATTCTGCAAAGCATCTGAAAATTGGTTCTGTTCCGGATGGTCTTATGATTACCCAACCATCCTCTTTAAGGATTTTAACACCGTCTGTCAAATCAAGTTCAAAATCGGTAGTGGTTTTAATCTCATCGGCAATGCTGGTCATCACATCTTGTTTTTGATCGTCACTGCATTCGATTTTCATTTTGCTTGAATAATAAACAGGAAGCTCGCTAACTAATTCTGATAGTGATTTTTTCTCTTTAGCAATGGTTTCCAGGATTTTAGCTACTGTCATCACAGCATCTCTTCCATAAACGAAATCAGGGAAAATCAAACCTCCGTTTTCTTCTCCACCGAACAATCCATTTTCGTCCTTGAGCTTACGGGCTACGAGCAAATCACCAACAGCAGTAGCTATTACCTTGCCGTTGTATTCATCAGCGATGTCATAAATTGCCTGGGATGTTGCAACGGTTGTAACGATAGTTCCTCCGTTGTTTTCTTTAAGCATTTGCTTTTCAACAAGGGTAAATGTTTTATCTCCTAAGACAAATTTACCGTTTTCATCGATACAGATGGTTCTGTCAGCATCTCCATCATGAGCAAGACCAATATCAGCATCAAGCTCTTTAACAACTTTGATTAGTTCCTGTAAGTTCTCTTCGATAGGTTCAGGGTCACGGCCTGGGAAAAATCCGTCAGCCTGACAGTTGAGTGTTGTAACATCACATCCAAGTTTTCTGATGAGATATGGTGCAGTATATGATCCTGCTCCTGAACCGCAATCAACAACAACCTTCAAATTGGCTTTCCTGATAGCATCGGCATCAACTTTTGAGATTGCCTCTTCGATGTATTCGTCAATTATCTTGTCGTTTTTATAGATTTGACCAATTTCGGACCAATGTGCTCTTTTAGGTTCACTGTCAAAGTATAACTTTTCGATTGCAAGATCCATTTCATCAGGAATTCCGATACCGAATTCATCTAAAAACTTCAATCCGTTATATTTCGGAGGGTTGTGTGAAGCTGTAATCATCACTCCACCATCATAATATTTGCGTACAGCATATTGAACTCCTGGTGTTGGCAATATTCCTAAATCCACAACGTCACATCCTGAAGATAGAAGTCCTGCTTTCACAGCTTCCATTAACATCGGACTGGATGTTCTTGTATCTCCACCAACAGCTACAGTACCTTGAATTTGAGTTCCATAACAAGCAGCAAGTCTTGATGCA
>ONUN01000064.1 GCA_900320955.1 uncultured Methanobrevibacter sp.
TAACTTTAGTATTAGTAACTTGTGGTTCTTCCTCATCCTTTCCAAAAATATTCATGATTAATCCTCCGTTACAATATCTTTAAAATCTATAACGAAAATTTTATTTGATGTAGCTATGCTTTGAACCTTTTTTACAAGGGTTTCTTCATCGACTGAAATTAAAATTGTTGATAAAACAACTTCATTAGCATTGTAAAATGGCTTCAAAGCAGATTTGATGAAGTTTGGTAATTTTACTTCATTACTTATATCTATATTAATGAAATTGGTAGTCTGTGATTCCTGCAGAATAGCAAAAGAGACTTTTGATTTTTCAATTATGGAGACAGCATTCCTAATTACATCATCAGGAGCTATAAAAACCATCAAATTAGGTTCTTCAACTAAATATTTACGAGGAATGCTGATAACTGCACCCCCATTATTTTTAGCTTCGTTTTTAAAATCATTTATGATGATTGAATTACCATAAATCATGATAAAATCAAATTTTTTATCCAATTTACCTTCTTTTAAAATAACATGTTCCCTGAACAGTATTTTTACATTATGATTTGAAGCAATAGCCTTATAAGCCATTGCATCAATTAACTCAGCAGTACCTGCGACAATACACCAACTTTTCTCTATTTCATAAGAGCTATCATTGGTGATTCTTGCAGCTTGTCTAAGAACACGTATATTATCTTCAATCATTGAACTACTCACATTACATTAATTTAATCTCATTAACTTTAAAAATAAGTGCCAATATCCAAAAACAATTAAAATTAACCATTTAAAATAATCAACAATTTCCCCATTTTTAAAGTCTAACACTTAATATTTTTTCAAACTATTATTATATATATTTTGTTGTTTATGGTTATTTAATAAAATAAATAAATATATTTCAACTTTTAAAAGTTTTCTGATTGAAATCAATATTTAAAATAGAAAAAAATTATCCATATTCAATTAAATTTTAAAACAATAGATAAAATATGCAAAACTATAAAAAATAATACTTATTAATGATTAAAAATAAATATAGATAATAATAAGATGATTTACAAGATAAAATTAATAAGATATGAGATGAAAAGTATTACTGGAGTTGAAACATGGAAATTGAAAAAACCAATATTCAAAATTTTATTGCAATATCCGACATCATTTCATTGTTAAATATGAGTTCAGGATTTTTATCCGTAATATGCTCAATAAACCACGATTTTGAATTATCAGCAATTTTAATGATTATTGCAATTATGTTTGACTCCGTTGATGGTTGGGTAGCTCGAAAAGCGAATAGAGATGATAGTTTAGGTTTTGGAAAAAATATTGATTCCCTATCTGACATCATATCATTTGGTGTAGCACCAGCAGTATTTCTTTATACTTCCATAAACACCTCATCAATGCCATTACAATTAATTGTAATACTTGTCAGCTTATTAATAGTCATTTGTGGAGTTTTAAGATTAACTAGATACAATGTAATAGCAGACCACATTAAAACAAGTGGATTCATTGGTTTTCCGATTCCAGGAATATCATTTATAATTGCCACATTGTATTTAAGCGGATTATACGAGAATCATTTGGCATTATTGTTAGCTGCAATCGTGTCAATTCTAATGATCAGTAACGTTAAATATCCAAAATTCTCAAACATGCCCGCAATTATAATATCTTGCGTATTAATCGTGTTAATCATACTTCCAATTCCAACAACTGCCTACGGTATTAACATACCTGCGTTAATCTTATTATTATTCTGCTTATACTACCTCATTATTAATTTAATTAAGAAATGAGACCTATTTACTCCTATTAATTAAATTAACCATCAAAATTAAAAAGGAGTATTTAAAATGAATAATAAAAAACCAAGAGATCCATTTAGTTCGGATGGTTTTGAAAAAACAAAACTGGATGAACTTTTACCAAAACCAAAGCCGAAAGATGATGAATTATCACTATTAAAAAAATTTAACCATAAACTTGGAGTTTATTTAAACCCCAGTGATACGAATATAACTGAAAATGAAAAAAGAAGAAAAATAGGAGTTATAATAACAATTTTAATATTTTTAACTTTGATAATTTCATCATACTATTTTTTAATATACGAACCTGGGCAGAAAGAACTATCTTTAGAAAAAACAACCAAATTAAATGAACTTCATGAATTGTATACGGGAGCACTAGCTGCATCACCAAATGAAATGGCATTAAAAAACAAAATTGAAAACGCAAGAAGTATTTCAGAAATTAAGATGATAGACATCGTTAGTCAAGCCACCAAAGACTGGAAATCGTATCATCAAAAATCAATAAAATCCAACATAGACAAATATAACCGAACAATGGCTGTTTATTCAAATGAAAGTAAAAATGTGATAATGTCACAAAATGAAGCAACAAAAATCGTCAACGAAAATGATGCAAAAATATTATCAAAAATCAAATTTGAAAAACCAAATACAGTATCCGTTCCAGTACTGGTTTCAAGACTTCAGGCAGGAGCAGGATTAGTTAATGTCGGAAGTATTGTAGATATATATTCAAATCTGAATGACACCGGCGAAAATTTTAGCTCAAATAATACAAATCCAGACATCAGCGGATGTACAGTATTATCAATAATGAGATATGAAGAAAACGGAGAAGTGGATTCAGAATATTCAAAATCAAAAATGAATGTCCATGGAAATGTCACAAATCCTCAAGAGAATTCAAAAAAATTTTCATCCAACGTATTGGAAATGATAAAAGGTAGCATAATGAATGGATATGATGAAAAAGAGACATTTGAAATGCTAAAGAATTATGGAGTGAAACTATCAAACTACGAAAGACAAATAAATTTAGGTGATTTAGATGCACAGTATATGTTATTAATTGAAACACCACAAGACAAAGTGAATTTCATGTTAAACAATATGGACAATATCGTATTAACTATTCCCACAACTAATGCACCAGATTGGATGATAAATGAAATTAGTTCAACATATAAAAATTAAAAAATATTATTAATCAGATATAACAAAAGAGATATTATGAAACGACCAAGTATTATGACAATCATTGTTATTATTTGTATAATAATAATCGGAATGTATGCAATGGGAGAGGTGAATTACTTTGCATCAAAAGCTGTTGTCGAAAGGAATGTCACATCCCCAACTGTTGTTATACCTTCAATAGGAGTTCAAGAGAAAATCAATAATGTATCTCTTAATCAAGGTGTTTTTCATGAATTAGACTCTTATAATCCTGATGTCGGAGATGTTTTGATATTCGGACATAGGACACTTCAGGGTTCGCCATTTTTAAGGCTTAATGAAATACATAAGGGAGATTCATTCATACTTGAATGGCCCGGAATTGGTGAATTAAAATATCAAGTAATTGATACGACCATTGTTCCCGCATCATACGACCTTACTGCACAGGAAGGTGGGAAAAATGCTTATTTAATTACATGTGATCCAATTGGTTCAACTGAGAATAGATTAATTGTTAAAGGAGAATTAGTTTCCACACAACCAATTAATACTGCGATTATAAATAGTAATCCTCAAGAATCAAATGCACTATTTTTAACTGCAATATTCTTAGTGATAGGTCTTATATTTAGCTTCTTCTATCCTAAAGACAATAGAGTATATATTTTAGCTACAGTCCTGATAATCACGGCCATATTAGCCATTTGTTGTATTCATCCAATACCTTCGGAGTTAATATATGATAAAATAATATTCCTTAACGGAGGAATATGATGGATGTGGATGAAAAATATTTCTCCAATATAACAAAAAGAGAAAGAGCAATATTTGAAGGTGCAATAAGCATGGGAGCATTATTCCACCAGTTTGTGGGAACTCCCGTCAATCAACAATCCAAAGGTAGTTTAGAAAAAAGTATGGAAGAATCACTAAAATTACAACCTGCAATCGAAGATGTTCAGGTTAAAATTAGATTTGACAAATTAGAAGAATCAATGACCGAATTTGACTATACTTCACTTACCGGAGATATGTTGGATGTGAAAATATTTACAAAAGTGGATAATGTAAAAGCAATCATTAGAATTGAATTCATTGAAGAGCTAAATTATCCATTGATGTATGTAGAAAATATTGAAGAATAAGTTAGTAGATTTTTTCCAAATCTTCTAACAATTTTTTTAGATGACTTTTTTTAATATGATTCATTAATACGACACGAATTGCAATAGGACATTTTGCAACAGAAACTTTCCAACCCAATTTATCTAATTTTTCTGCTAATTGATGAGCTTCAATATCGGGATGATTAAATGCCACAATATTTAATTCTGGCTCGCATACAACATTATAACCTATTTTTTCCAAGCCGTTTTTAAAAAAGTAAGTATTTTCCATTAAATTTTGAGCTAATTTAGAATATCCTTTCTTACCAAAATAATTCATAATGGCATAAGTAGCTGCAGAAGATGCACCCAAACGTGTTCCAACAATTGTTGATTGAGTTTTTACAGTCAAATACGGAGAATCTACAGCCATAACCTGCAAATATTCTTTTTTTCTGAATATAATTCCTCCGGCAGGAATCGGTGCCAGACCCATCTTATGAGGATCAACAGTAATAGAACAAACCCCATCAAGTGAAAAATCAAAAACGGGCAAATCATAACCTGCTTCTTTTAAAAATGGAATTGAAAATCCTCCGAATGCCGCATCAACATGAAAATAAATATTATTCTCGTGAGCGATTTTAGAAATTTCCTCAATTGGATCAATTAAACCCAATTCAGTTGTTCCGGCAATAGCTACAATAGCCACTGTTTTATCAGAAATTGCCTTTTTGACTGATTCAACATCAATTTTATAATTTTCATCCAATTTAGCTTCAACAATTTTTAAATTAAGCATATCTGCAGCTTTTTTAAAAGAAAAATGAGCAGAATCAGGAATAATAATTTCACCATCAACAATGCCCTTATATTTCCTCGCATGATTCCTAGCAGCACGAATTGCCATCAGATTAGCTTCAGTACCACCTGTAACAATATTACCATAAGCTTCGTCAAGAGACAATAAATTACCAATAGACTTTATAACTTTTTCTTCAATAAGTTTAGTTCCTTTAAATAAACCCGGGTCTCCTAAATTAGTATCCAAAAATTTACAATAAACTTCTTTTGCAAAAGGATGTGCTTCAGTACACATAGAACCTAAAATTCTACCTTCCGCATAATTATAATCTAATTTATGGATTTCAGACAATTCTTTTAAAATAATTTCTTTATCTATCGGTTCATCTTGCATAAAATACCCTAATTTAAAAATAATTAATAAAAATAAAAATAAAAAAAAGAAAGAATAAAATTATTCTAAACGTTTACGAGCAGCGTCGAGAATAATTTTTTGTTCAGCTCTAGCAACAGTCTTCCTCACATCAGCAATAGCATCAGTATTGGAAGATACACTAGTAATTCCAAATGCAACAAGTTTTTCAACTATGTGAGGTACACTACCTGCTTGACCACAGATACTGCATTTAACACCTGCTTCAGCACATTTTCTAATAGTTCTTTCAATTAGTTTCATTACTGCAGGGTGTTCTTCAGAGTAGTGTTTTGCTACGAATTCATTGTTTCTGTCAACTGCAAGAGTGTATTGAGTTAAATCATTAGTTCCTAAACTTACAAAATCAATTCCGACTTTGATATACTCATCAATCATTATTGCAGCTGCTGGAATTTCAACCATCATTCCAAAGTCAACATCTTTATGAGGTTCAAGACCCACTTCAGAACATAAAGCCTTAGCTTGTACTAGTTCAGCAGGATTTTGAGATAATGGAATCATGATTCCAATATTAGTATAACCTTTCTCATGTAACTTTTTAATAGCTTTGAATTCACATTTAAGAATTTCAGGTTGATCTAATTCTCTTCTAATACCTCTCCAACCAAGCATTGGATTGTGTTCTCTAGGTTCGTTTTCTCCACCTTCCAAAGTAATGAACTCATCGGTTGGTGCATCTAAAGTTCTGTACCATACTGGTTTTGGATAGAATGCATCTGCTACAATTTGAACATTTTCTGCAATAGTGTCAATCAATTCGTCTTCTCTTCCATCAGCAATGAATTTGCCTGGGTGAATACCTGATGTTAACATCAAGTGTTCAGTTCTTAAGAGTCCGACACCATCTGCACCAGTAGCAGCTGCTTTTTCTGCTGCTTCAGGCATACTTACATTAGCTTTTACTTCAGTAACAGTAATAATTGGAGCTGCTTCAGTAGTGGTTGCAACAGGACCAGCTTCTTCTTTAGTTTCTGAAATTCCTTCAAATACTAAACCTTTTTTACCATCTAAGGTAACGCCTGAGTTTTCTTCCAAAGTGGTTGTAGCACTACCTGTTCCTACAACACAAGGAATTCCAAGTTCACGGGAAATGATTGATGCGTGACAAGTTACTCCACCTTCATCAGTTACAATACCGCTAGCTCTTCTCATAGCAGGAACCATATCAGGAGTAGTCATGGTTGTAACCATTATGTCGCCATCTTTAATTTTATCTAATTCATCAATGTCTAAAACGATTTTTACTTTACCGGAAGCCATACCCGGGCTTGCACCAAGACCTCTAACAAGAACATCACCTAAATCAGAAGATTCATCACTTTCTTCTTTGACATCAACATCACCTAAAGTAGTGATAGGTCTAGCTTGCAATAAGAATAAGTTATCTCTTTCAAAAGCCCATTCAGTATCCATTGGTTCACCGTAATGAGCTTGAACTCTTTTACCCATTTCAGTTAATTCAATGAGATCTTCATCAGACAATACTCTTTCTTTTCTTTTTTCTTCAGGAACTTCTACTTTTACACTGGTACCGTCTTCATCATTAGTGTACATTACTTTTTTATCACTGATTGTTACATTGATAATTTCATTGTTCTTTTTGTCAACTTGATAATTATCAGGAGTCACATCACCGGAAACTACTGCTTCACCAAGTCCCCATGACCCTTCAATTAAAGCAATTTCTTCACCAGTTGACGGATTTACAGTAAACATTACTCCTGCTTTATCTGCATTTGCCATTTTTTGAACAACTACAGCAATATATACTTTGGAGTGTTCAAAATTATTTTCTTCCCTGTAGAAAATTGCTCTTGCTTCGAATAAAGAAGCCCAACATTTTCTGATGTAGTCAATTACTTCGTCATTTCCTGAAACATGTAAGAAAGTATCTTGTTGACCTGCAAATGAAGCTTCAGGTAAATCTTCTGCAGTAGCGGAAGAACGAATAGCCACATCAGTGTCATCTTCGCCAACTCTTTGGCATAATTGATTATATGCTTCAAGAATTAATACAATCATATCTTCTGGAATAGGAGTTTCATTAATGATTGTTTTGATTTCTTCAGCTGCAGCCTGAAGTGCTTTTGTATCATTAATGTCAATTTTTTCAAGAATGTTCATTACTTGACCATTAATTCCAGAATCTTCCATAAATTTTTCATAAGCTTGAGCAGTTACTACAAAACCAGGCGGTACAGGAATGCCCGCTTGAGTTAATTCACCCAAATTAGCACCTTTTCCACCTGCAATCCCAATATCAGATTTATTTAAATCCTCAAATTTTACAACATACATGAAATAT
>ONUN01000230.1 GCA_900320955.1 uncultured Methanobrevibacter sp.
AGGACTGCAGGTTCTCCATTTATTGTAATCATTCACTTAAGCTCATTGTTTATTATTGTAAGGGCTGTTGAAATATTATTATTGGTATTGTGGTAAGTGGTGAGTATGGATAGTCAAAAAATTATTTATTTAATATTATTGGTCTTATCAACAATAGCTATTCTTGCTTGTTTGGTTATAAACTTTGAAGCATGGATTGTTTACACAGTAGCTATATTTGGTATTCCATTATGGATTTTATCTTTAGGTTTATTGACAATGGCCAAACCAAAACCTGAAGATGCAGAAGAAAGGGTGAAAGAACCATTTACTGGATATTAGGGTGGTATTGTGAATTTAATGGCAAATTTTTCTTTAAAGAAACAGCAATCCCAAAAACTGTATCCAAAGTATTTTATATAGGTATTGTATTCATATTGGCTTTAGTTTGGATTGTAGGAGTTATTGTTGGTCCTGTAGCTCATGATTCTTTATTAATTTTATTTGGTGTTTATGCAGTTTATAAAATCGTAGAACACAATTCCGGATCAAGTTCAGGTTCACCTTATGGTAAATTGAGCTGTGTAAGGGCTGTACTTTCAGCGGCAACAGAGCTTCCTTTATTTGCAGCTATTGTGTTTGTATACCTGGTAACCGGAACAATGAATATCGGCGAAATTATCACTTATCAGTCAGTACACGGTCCTTTGATATTTTCAATTCCACTTGCGGCATTAATGTTTTTCATGTTAATTATTACCAAATCTCCATACTCTCCTTTTGCAATAACAAAAGATAAGGCATTAATTTCCGGATTTGAAACTGAACACTTCGGACTTTTGAGAGGATTCATGTTATTTTCAGAATCTATTGCATGGTATGTGATGCTTTGGGTATTCTTAACAATATTCTTCGGTCCGTTAAATGCAGTGGGATATCTGATTGGAATGATTGTAATCACATTCATTACCGGATTTATTAACGCTACAACACCAATATTTAGTCCAAATCATTCTGTAATGACTCAAATTACTATAGGGGCAATTTGCTTCTTTGGAACAATAATAATGATAGGAATTGTCCTGGCAATATTCGTATTGATGGCTCGCGGCAATTTTTCACACAAGATAGAAAGTATTGAGAAATTATGTTTTGTTATAACATTTATAGCAATTGTTTGTTCATTTATGTTGCTTTATAAACCAATGTAGGAGATATTATGTTAGATTATATGATTTATATACTTGCATTTGCTGTAGGGTCCATTCTTGGTTTGCTTTACAGTTATAAAAAACATGGCGAACCGTATGTTGCAGTACCTGACTTTAATATTCCTTTCGCTGTTGTTTCAATTATAGGATGGTGTTTGGCATTTAATGCAGGTAATGTTATTTTATCAGCAATCGGATTTCTCCTAGGTGGTTTTGTAATGGGAGAAAGGCCAGGATATGGTAGAAAAGAAACCGCTTTAGGTTTAATTTTGGCAGTTGGATTATATGTATTACTGAAGTTAACATCATGATGTGATAAGATGGATGATGACGCTAAATTGAGATTAATACAAAAAAGAATTATCAAAAGTTATGCTTGGCAAAGAGATATTATTGTTCCGCTTTCCAATGATTTCGATTGTACTACTGATGAATTGGAAGAAGTATTGTTTGATTTACTTGATTTGGATTCATTGGAAGCATTGCATGGAACATTTGAATCTGCTCAGGATATCTGTCTGTATCAAAAGTTAAATGCAGATTTGAGGTTATGCTGGTTAATTGACACTTTAGAATTGCTTCCAAGGGAAAGTGGAAGAAACTTAAAAATGAAATTGGTAAAAGAAATTAAAGACGGAAAATCCTATGAAGATGCCGTAAAAGAGGGAAAATTAGAATTATTCCAATTATTAAAAAAAGAAGCAGAAAATTAATGTTTATTTATAATTATTAAAATAAAAAGAGGGAGTACAATGTTAAATGCGATAAAGGATGCTGTGAGAAAAAGCTCAATTCATGTCTGTATCGTAAATTGTGGTGGATGTAATGGATGCGATGTAGAATGCGTTGCATTATTATCTCCAAGATATGATTTAGAGCAATATGGTATTTATGTTCACAACAATCCTCGTGAAGCTGATGTTTTGTTATTGACCGGT
>ONUN01000174.1 GCA_900320955.1 uncultured Methanobrevibacter sp.
TAGTTTGGAAAATTGGAACTGCTTGTGCCCCAGTTACGGGGTCTGGAGTTTGTCCTGCACGTACACCTAATGTTGCTAATCCATAATTTTTATTTGTCACTAATAATCACCTTTATAATTTGATTTGAGTAAAATATATCACGTGTTATATTTACTATATAACAATTGTTATTATTCATATATAAATGTTTTGGTAAACCTAAAAAATAAATTATAACTTATGTTATACAATTATAACATATGTTATTTTACTATATAAACATTGTTATATTTTTTTGATTTTTACAAATCCATAAACAAAAAATTATAAATTTACATTAATCATAATTAATATTTATGAATCCCATCCACTTCTTTACATTAGGATTTTTCCCAGAATATATAGTTAGGGGAATAATTTTGGGCATTTTAATTGGAATATACTCACTTTTCAGAGTGAAATATGCTCTCAATGATTCCAATTTATCAAAAAACAAACAAATCATAATAAGCAGTATAATCGCAATTTTATCATTTCTATTTTGCTTAAACATATGGTCAATGGGTGCAATATTGATATTCTATTTGTTTATTTCATCTTTAATAGCAGATTTAATAAGAATAATTCAAAAATATTTGATTAAAGAAAAACACCTAAATTTCATTCCAAAAATTCATAAAAAGGGATTACTTGCCGTGATTATTTTTACCATCATTATCCTTGGTAGTGTTTATGGAATGAACCATATTGAACTAACCCAGTATAACTTAACAACAGATAAAATTGACAACAAATCTTATTCTATTCTTTTCATTAGTGATGTTCATTATGGGACTGTGCAGAATACCCAATTAGTGAAAGACAGCATTTTAAAAATGAATAATTTAAAACCAGATATTGTCGTTTTAGGGGGAGACATTGTTGATGAAAGAACTACGAAAGAGAGTATGCAAGAAATATTTGAAGAATTAGGAAAAATCAATTCAACATATGGAACATATTACATCTTTGGAAACCATGATAGGCAACCATATACATCAGACTATGAAAATGGAAATAGGACATTCACCGATAGTGACCTAAATCAATCCATTGAAAAAAATAGAATTAAAATATTGAATGATGACAAGATCATTATCAATAATGACATTGTTTTAGTTGGAAGAAGTGATGCTGAATGGGAAGATTCAATCAATAGAACTGATGTAAATGAAATTCTTAATGAAAGTGATTTATCCAAATATATTGTAGTATTGGACCACCAACCTGTTGAATATGAAGAGAACGATCAAGAAGGTGTTGATTTGCAACTTTCAGGCCATACTCATGGAGGACAAGTATTTCCTTATGGAGTAATATACAATTTATCAGGTCGTTTAAACTATGGAGAGTATGAAATTGGAGATATGAAACAAATCGTATCATCTGGTTTAACCGGGTGGGGATGGCCCATGAGAAACGAAGCAAAATGCGAATACGTACTAATCAATATCAATTAATAACCTCATTTAGACCGATATACTATTAAAAAAAAATATTGTTTTATCCTGAAAAAATGTTAAAAATAATTTACATAGTGATTTGAAAAAAAAGGGAAAAATATCCCTAATCATTAATTTCATATCCTAAAGACTGTAAACTGTCACGGATTTTATCAGACAAATCATATTGCTTGTTAGACCTTAGCTCAGATCTCACTTCTGAAATCAAATCAAGCAAATCATCAGAACCTGCATTTACATCTTGAAGTTCAAAACTGACACCAAAAATATGAGCCGCATCATCAAGGAATGCTTTGATAGCTATTTTATCATCATCAGACAAATTATCCAAATCACTTTTGGAATCGTTGATTAATCCGAATATTGCTGCAATAGCTTTTGGAGTGTTGAAATCATCATCCATGCTATCAAAGAATTCTTTACTCCATTTATCTAAAATTTCATAGTCACTATGGAATTCTTCTCCCACTTCAACATCTAAAAGCTCATAGTATTTTCTAATCCTATCCAAACTTTTTTCAGATTGATGAAGTGAATCCTTTGAAAAGTCAATCGGACTTCTGTAGTGAGTTGAAAGTACAAAGAATCTGAATGTTGCAGGAGCATAGTCTTTCAATAATTCACGGATAGTAATGAAGTTATTGAGTGATTTTGACATTTTTTCTCCATTAACGTTTAAAAATCCGGTATGCAACCAGAATTTTACCATTGGCGCCTTTCCACTTACAGCTTCCATTTGAGTAATTTCCGCTTCGTGGTGTGGGAAAATCAAGTCAAGACCTCCACCGTGCGCATCATACTGTGGTCCGAAGTAGTATTCAGTTATTGCAGTATCTTCAATGTGCCATCCAGGTCTTCCGTCACCCCATGGGGAAGGCCAAGTAGGTTCATCGACATCAACACGTTTTTTCCAAAGTGCAAAGTCCTGTGGATTTTTCTTGGTTGTATCTGCTAAATCTCTGTGAGATTCCAACTCTTCAATATTTCTGTTGGATAATTTACCGAATTCAGGGAATTTTTCAATTTCAAAGTAAACCCCATCTTCGGTTTCATAAGCAAATCCTTTATCAATTAATCTTTGAATTTGGTCCAATATTTCGTCAACATGATCAGTTGCTCTTGCAAATAAATTAACGCCGTTGACATTTAATTTGTTCATGTCTTCAATGTATCTTTTTTCAAATTTTCTGGCTAACTCATGTGCAGGAATTCCACTTTCTTTTGATCTGTTAATGATTTTATCATCAATGTCAGTAATGTTTTGAATGTAGAATACTGCATATCCACTGTATTCCAAATATCTTTTTATTGTATCAAAAGAAATGTATGTCCTTCCATGTCCAATGTGTGCATCATCATAAACAGTTGGACCGCATACAAATAAGTTAACTCTGTTTTTATTAATAGTTACAAAATCCTCTTTACTGCGAGTTAAAGTTGAATAGACGTCCATAAAAATAACCTCAAAAAAATAGTAATTGTAAAAGGCAAGTGAGGGACTTGAACCCCCGTATTATGGTCTGCAGCCACACACCTA
>ONUN01000093.1 GCA_900320955.1 uncultured Methanobrevibacter sp.
CAAATATTTTGAATTAATATTCATGAAAAGAAAAAGTAGCTATTAATTATATATAATTTAAAAAAGTAAAATATTATTAATTAACATAATTGAGGTATTTTATGAAAGGGCATGCGAAAGTTGTCATACTTATGTTCTCTCAACACTACTTTTTATCGAGCTCATGTTAATTAAATATTTTCATTTTTGTTCAGTAGGATGAAATTATATGACCCTTCAACTACGTTTATAAAAATTCGATTATCATTATAAAATTTAATGTAAATATATAGTTGGAGTATTTTGATTAAAATTTTCATGTTACGATATTGCAAAATTCAACTTTTAGGATTTGAATAATATCCTTTTGCCACTAACATCAATTTCAACTTTGTCACTAAGCGGAACATTGGTAGTGCCATTATAAAATTCAACATCAAAATCTTCAGGTACATTTTCAATTATCTTCTTTAAAACTTCAATATTTAAGATTGCCATGAATAATAATTTATAAAAATCTGTATTTAAATCAATCTTCAAAATTTATTCCAAATCTATTCCAAACTTATTCAAAATCTATTGCAAAACTATTGTAAATACACATCCAAAATATTTACCTATTCTAATATTAACTTGCGCTTCATTTCAGCAAATTCTTCATCAGTTAATAATCCACGTTCATATAATGATACAAGCTTTTCTAACTTGGTAATAAAATCCTCATTATGATTTGATTTGCCGGAAACATTTACTCTTGTACCGGTGACATTAACATAATCTATTGCAGTTGACATTTCATATTCGGAACTGCCTCGATAAACCGCCATAACTTCCTGTTTGCCAATTTTGTTTACTTGAAAAGCAAATTGATAATAGCCATCCCCATCAGTAAATATAGATTTTAAAAATTGTCCTGCAAAGTAAATTTCAATTTCTGCATTAATTAACACATAATCATTTTTAAGTCCCAAATAACCTGAAACGAATAAACGATTATTAATTTTCAGATTATGTGTTTTAACATTTAATTCTAAAAATGTTTTTGATTTGGTAGATCTACTTGAATTATTTGTTGTTGGACTATCAGTTGAATATCCACAACTGTTGCATTTATAAACTCCTCTAGATGGAAGCATCATAGCTCCACAACTAGGGCAAAATGAAATTCCTTCAGATACTGAAGTTTCAAGATTGGATTTACCTCCAATAACTTCAGATGTGGAATCAGGACCATATCTATTTCTATCATATCCTCTTTGTGCATCTGATTTATATTCTCTATTACTCATAGCTATTACCGATTACTTTAATAACCAATAAGCTCCAAGAGCTATTATTATAATTAATATTACAGGAGGAAATGATAATAATGCAATGATTATCGCAACAACTGCGCCACCAATACAAAATGGAACAATATCACTACCACCATTATCTTTCTTTTTAGGAGGTGGAGTTTTAGTAGTTTTTGTAGGTTTCTTCTGATTTCTAGTATAATAAGTTGGGACGGGTTTCTTGGAAGTAGTATTAGTAGTATTAGTAGTATTTTTGGTGTTTTTCCCTGATGTTTCTCCATCATCTACAAAAACAAGAGGATATTTTGCACGTGCTTGATGGTAAGCATTTGGATTCTTTTTTAGTTCTTCCATTTCCTCTTTGTATAATTTTTCATCAAATAATTTTTCATATGCTTCATTAATTTTTTTGAATTTTTCCTCTGATCCAGTTTCTTCAACATCAGGATGATAAATTCTTGCTAAATTTCTATATGCATTTTTAATTTCTATTTGTTTCGCTCCTTTTGGCAATCCAAGTTCTACAAAATATTGAGTATATTTGTCCATTAATTCACCCAGTTACTTTTAATCAATTATAACATTACATCATAACCTAAATAAGCACAACATTGTTTATACAATTCTTTGAATTCATATTTTCCCATATTCTTATTTTTTGGAATTCTAAGCTCATAATATTCTATATGACTCATAGAAATACGAGGATTAGCTCTCAATGAATAATTTACAACAAAGTTTCCCCAAATTGTATCTTCAACGATACTTTCCATCCTACCATAATGAAGATCTTCAGGCATTGTATGCCAATGACTAATATCTAAAAATAAAGTTTCATCACTTAAATAAGGTATCACTTCAGTTAAATAGTATTGTTTATTTTTTTCATAATCCAAAGAATCCTTACTCTCTGTTTTAATTTTATGATGTTTATTATCAAGCTGCTTTTGAACTGTTAAATACCATTGCATTTTAAATTCTTCAATATCGCTAGGTTTATTAGCATACTGAACTACATATTTCATAATTCTAGAATTTG
Organism: uncultured Methanobrevibacter sp.; assembly: GCA_900320955.1. Classification (GTDB taxonomy): domain Archaea; phylum Methanobacteriota; class Methanobacteria; order Methanobacteriales; family Methanobacteriaceae; genus Methanocatella. The sequence continues at coordinate 2,314 of ONUN01000093.1, forward strand.
GTTCAGCTGGGAGAACACCATGTTTATTTGGATATACTCCGTTACGTTGAGCTATCTTAACAACATCCCGTGGGTCAATTCCTCTAGCACCATTCTTTTTATCAAACTCATTTTCTTCTTTAGTGGACATGCCTCCACGAACTACATGAGCTCCTTCTGCTAAAGTCCATGCTGCAGCAATACCAAACAATAAATCTAATACCATAAGACCCTCTTAAAACTACTTTTGTTATTAATTATGTTTTGAATTTATAAGTTTAATGAATATACTTATAATATAATTTTTAACCTCAACTTTAATATAAACATATTGTATTCATTATTTATTACTATTGATTAGCTATTCTCATTAGTAGAAAAATAATTTCGGATGATATGCCAAATATCATTTAAATTATTATTTATTTGATTTTGAGCATTCGTCGCAGGTTTCCATGATGTTTGGTATTTTCTTACCACATGTTGGGCAAAAATGATATCCAAATATCTCATTTAATTTTTCTAGAGTATCCTCTGGATTTTCAGGAGTCTTTTGTGAATTAGTTTTTTCATCTTCAGGATTTTGTTTTTTAGAGCATTCATCACAGGTTTTTATAATGTTTGGTATTTTCTTACCACATGTTGGGCAGAAATAATAACCATGTATTTCATATAATTTTTCAAGTGAGTCATTAGTTTCATTTGTTTTTCCATTACCGCTTTTATTTTCTGTTCTTGTTTTATCATGTTGGTAATATTCTTTAGAATCAGTATTTGCAGATGTTCTTATTATTTTTCTGCGGGAAGTCTTATATTTGCTGCTCATTAAACTTTTAATTTTATCATTCAATGAATCTTCAGAATAAATATTTCCTTTGTTAATATCATCCTTTACTTCTATTTTTGTAGTGATTGGCAGGTTAGATTCACCTAATATGCTTAATAATCTTTTTACAGATTCAGTTTCACCATCACTTGGTTTATTATGGAATCTTTTGAATACATGATAAATATTTTTTAAATGCAGCGGCCCTAATTTTAAATTAAATTCTTTATAAAGATCATCTAGTGCTTCAATACAGTCCTGGACTGAAGATATAGTCAAATAGTCATCATATAATAAAATTGTATCTTCTTGATTTATTAAATCCCAAAAAGGAATCTTTTTGACTTCACAATATTCAATAATAATATTTTCCGCCGTATTACTAAAATTATCTCCGTATCTTGTTTCATTTAAGCAATTATTGATTGTTCTATCAGTAGTCTTAAATTTATAATCTTTTGTTAAATCTAACTCTTCATAGACGTCTTCTAATTTTTTAATCTCTAATTTATATTTATCGTCAAAAATAATTTCAGTTCTAGTATGCAATTCATATGAATTAAAACTTAAAGCATCACAAATAATTTTTGCTAATTCAAAAACTTTTAATCTTAATTTGGGAAGGGATGGTTGTGAATGTAATATGTCATGTTTTAATGAATTAATTTCTTTTTCCAATGCCTCCATACTTATAACTTTTTTTTCGTTGTTTTCAGAATTCTTAAAAGTAATTTTGTCTCTTTTTTGAGTCCAAGATGAATATACTGAATAAGAGCAATACTGATCACATAATTTTTTAAGAGTATTATAATCATATTTGCCCATGATTTCATAAACTCTTATTTCATCATTTAATTGATATTTGGAAGTTATAATTCCTTTTCTAATATCTGTCCTAAGCCTATTCTTATACACCTGTTTTATATTAGAGTTATCTAAAATACTTAATAACACGGGTAATTGTTTATAAAAGTTTATTTTATTATTTAATTGGTTTTCATTATTTATTTTCCCGCTTTTAATATAAGGAATAATTTCATCTTTATAAGATTGTTTCAAATCAGATTTATTTAAAATAGCTAATAATCTTCTTACTGTTTGGTAATGTGTTATTACATCATCTAATTGATTTTTATTAGTTATGCCGCCATTTTTAATATTTGACTTAATCTCATCCTTCTCAGATTGTTTCAAATCAGACTTATTTAAAATATCTAATAAACCAGGTAACTCTTGATAATATTTTATTTTTTTATCCAACTCTGTTTTATTAGTTATATTTCCATTTTTAACATCTGATTTGAGTGTACTTTTATATGAATAGTTTAAATTAGATTTATCTATAATACCTATTAAATCATCCATGATATTATGCCTAGGCGCATGGTATCCTCCAAAACTTCCATTAGGATTACCACCACCATAATGTACTGGAACATCCTCATTATAAGTATTAAATCTATTTTCAAATATGACCTGTTCCCTAAGTGATCGTACTTCATCTTCTGAATAACAACTGCCACTAACGATTTCTACAGTAAAGTTGGATCTACCATAATAATCAAAATCGGATTGTAAATCATAATTGTGATGATCCCCAGCATAGAGTCTTTGCCAATAACTATAGATGAGCCTATCTATGTTTGTATTGGAACTACCAACATAAACTCTTCCAGTTCTTCTATTAATTATTTTAAATACTCCTCTTCTAGCCATTGACACCACTAATTCTTACTTATTTTAATATGTGTCAATTTTATGTATATGCTAACTTCTTAATATAATTTAATATCATAAAAATTTATTACTTATTTTATATAAAAAATATAATAAATAATATAATAAATATATATTAATGAAAAATTTAAGAATGTAAGGAGGATTATATGGGACTTGCAGATTATATTAAAACTAGATTATTGAATAATAGGGTAGAACAGTACAACACCAAGCGCAGCTATTGGGGTGAGGATGAAAGGCAACCTAGAACTGATGGAATCAATACTGGCCTTGACTTACCAGATGCACTTCCTCCTGTAATCAATAAGACAATAGCTAATGCACGTTATGCTGTGAAACTTGATGGTTATACTTCAGGAATTTTGAAAAATAGAATTGATAAAGCTAATGTTAATATTGTGCTTGTAGATAAGGACAATAAACTTTCAGCTGAGCAAAAATTAACTTTAATTTTATGGGCGAGAAAAATTGACATCAGCCAAGTTGCTAAAAATATTTTGCAAGGCGGAATGGTTGATGGTGAGGGTTTAATTAAACCTGTAGAAAGATGGGATAAAAAAATTGGCAAATACGTTAAACCTATATTTTTGGAAATCGGCGCTCATGGCTATGGATTAAAAAAAGAATTTAATGATGATAATGAAGTGCAGCTATACCTTCATGAGATGCCTAAAGATATTGTTAATGGATTAACGGTTAAGTACGAACCGGATGAGGTTATTAACTTCATGTATAATGAAATCTACTCTGAAGCTCAAAGTATTATCCTGAACTGTTTGGATGATATCTATCATAAATGCAATTTGGAAAGGAACCAGGTAGAGAGGATTAATAAGGATAATATTATTGAAGTTAAGCCTGCAATGGATGCTAACGGCCAGCCTTACATTACTGAGCTTTCATCCACCGCTAAGGAAAATCTTTATGCAGATTATGGTACAACTGCTGGAAGTAATGTAGCTATTGTACCTCCAGGAATCCTACCAGTCAGACTATACTAGACAGACTGAAATCTTTAGAAATAATATTTTAAGAACTTTTGTAACTCCGCAATCTCAAGCAGGTAATGAGAAATCTAACCAGAACGTGGCTGAGTACATTAACGATTCAGCTATTACAGGATTCATTGTTAATGTAGCTAATGACCAAAAGTGGGTGTTAAAGTATTGTAATGAATTATTAAACTTACAGCTTGAGTTAATGGGCATTAGTGAAACTTTAGATATTTACTTCAGCTATTCAAGAGATGATGTGCTAAGATACATTATGGAACTTTCTTCTGAAGGTGATGAAATTTATAAAAACTATCTCAGTAACTTTGAAGAGGAGCAGCCTGTTGGTGAGAGGATTTTAACTGATAGTGGTGTAGAAATATAATAAAGATTTATATAAAATAAGTAATAAAATATATAATAATTAATATAATAAAAATGTGATAATGATGAGACATGAACTTTTTGAAGTTGGATCATATGACTATTCCGACTTGGATGAAAGGTTAACCAAACCTGTTGAATGGACTGAAGATGATCTAAAGCTAATAGCTGAAAACTATCGTGGAGGAATTCCTCTAACTTCAGAGCATGACAATATCTACGTAGGAATTGGAAATAATATTGAATATGAAGAAGGAAAGCTATTCCTTGAAGTTCCGGATGAACTGGATATGGAAGGAAAAGGCCTATCCCCTAAAGTTGATGTCCTTCTTAAAGATAATGGAGATTCATTTGGAATTGATACTATGAGTTTGATAGATGTTGGTGTAACTAAAAGCCCAAGAAAAATTAGACTGTTGAATTCAGATATAACTGGAGATACTGGAGCAGCTGGTAATCCTGAACCAACACCAGTTCCACAACCACAGCCTCAACCTCAACCTAGTAAAGAAACTAATGTAGCTACTTCTTTATTATTAGAAAAGTTGCAAGGCAAGGATGCAGAAATTGGAAAGCTTCAGGAAGAGATTAAAACTTTAAAAGAAGAATCTGAAAAATATGAAGAAATCAAAAAAGCTATTGAAGAAGATAAGGAATTCTTGGATAGTAAAGATGATATTTTAAAGGAATTATCTGAATTAAGAAAAGCTGAAAATGAAAGAAAAATAAAGGAGTACGAAGCAAAGTACAACTTTAATTATAATGAAAACGCACAGGATAAAGAGATAATAGATAAGCTATTGTCTGGTGACGTTGATATGGAATTAATGGAAAAACTGGCTGAGAGAAGAATTAAAATCGAAGCTAGTAATGATGGTTCAACACCTGGAGGAAGAAATCCATCCAACTCTGTTGATGATGGTGAGGTCGGCGAAACTGGCAGCACTGGAGATGAGGATGCTCCTTCCTTTACGACTCGTGAGGAATATAATAAAATCTTAAAGGATATGGGATTCAATAGAACCAGAATCTAGCTATGATGGTGTTTTTGCTTTTTCCACCGGAGCTAGTATTTCTTCATTGAATTGCTCGTTGTTTAGTTATGGAGAGTGTTTTGATGTGTTTCACTCTCCATTAAGTTCATATTTCACCTAGTGGGGCAAATCGTGCATTGAAACCCTTAATGCCTAATTAAGGGGGGACAAGCCCCCCTTTAATTACCCACGAATGCCAATGCCGAATAAAATACAATTGCTCTATTACCGACTCGGAATGGAGGGGCAAGCCTCCATTCCTCGGAGCCGACAAAGATAATGTTTACAAAACTTAACCCCGGAACAGGGGACAAGCCCCTGTTCCTTAAATCTGACAAAGCCATTATTGCTAGGTCCATAGTATTGGCCTTTCGCTTACGCTCAAGGCATCCAGTCCGACCTAAAGGTCGGACTGCATATAAGGGCAATGATACTTAAACAAAACTCTTTTTATTCATTATGCCTTACGGAACCGACCGGCAAGGGTCGGTTCCTCCCTATAGTATTGCTCGCCAATTCTATACACCCAGGCCTCCCACACACGCCTCCTTTCAGTCGGCGTGGGGTCGGCCTGGGCGAATTGGCTCGCTTATAACATAGACATAGTTAGGTTGCTCCAATCTGGAAAATCAATAACTGTTATTCATCTTGTTCTAATTCGTTTTTAATTTCTTCTAATCTACAGAGCAAGTTATAATATATGTCGTTTTTTACGCAATAATCTTCCAAGTCCCAATCATTACGTGCCATTCTATGAATTTCTGTAAAAACAGTTATTACTTCAAGGAAATCCAATTTTTCTTTAGTCACATCATAAGATGTTATTCCATACTTTTTCTTGATCCTCCTTACATTATCTGGATATTCAACATCAATAATATCATAGACATATAACAAGGCAGTAAAATCCATTGGATCCATTTCAGGATAATGTTCCCTATTATTTACATATTCATCGAACATTGGTTTATAGTACAAATAACAATCTATGATTTCCAACATT
>ONUN01000051.1 GCA_900320955.1 uncultured Methanobrevibacter sp.
CCATAATGATATTAAAATTTCTGGTAGAACAACAAGAGAAATGGTTAGCAAAGGTGTAGATTTGGGCAGTGCCCTTAGAGACTCTTCCAACAATTTCGGAGGCCAAGGCGGAGGCCACGATATTGCTGCTGGAGCCATGATTCCATTTGAAAGCAAAGATAATTTCTTACACCTTGTTAATGAAATGGTTGAATATCAATTAAGTAATGATTAATATGTTTTTAACAAAAAAAGAACAACAGATGTGTGATGGAGAGTTTGGAGAAACTATTAGAAAAAGCATGGATATATTGGTTGCTTTAGGAGATATCTATGGTGCTTCAAAATTAGTGGATATTACATCTGCACAAGTTTCCGGTGTTTCCTACAAAACTATTGGTGAAGCTGGTTTAGAGTACTTGCAAGACTTGGCCGGTGATGGTTTAGGTGTAGCAAGTGTAAACGCATCTTTAAACCCTCCTGGAACTGATTTGGATAATTGGGAAAAACTTGGTTTTCCCCGTGATTTTGCAATAAAACAAAATCAGATTGTAGATGCTTATGGAGAACTTGGAATAGCAAAAACCTGTACATGCACTCCTTATCTGGTTGGAAATGTTCCTAGATTTAAAGATCATATTTCATGGTCTGAATCATCTGCCGTTGCATATGGTAATTCTGTAATCGGTGCAAGAACCAACCGTGAAGGCGGGCCTGCCGCACTTGCTGCAGCAATCGTTGGAAAAACTCCATTATATGGTTTCCATTTGGAGGAAAACAGGAAAGCTAATTTGGTTGTTAATGTTACAACCGAGTTAAAAGGCGCTGACTTTGGTGCATTAGGTTATATTATCGGTAAGGTTGTAGGTGGAGGAGTTCCATTATTCAAGCTTCAAAATGTTCCAAACAACAATGATTTAAAAACTTTAGGAGCAGCACTTGCTTCATCAGGTTCTGTAGCGTTATATCACGTTAAGGATGTTACTCCCGAAGCGGATGTTGCAGGTGAGGAAGAAGTTGAAGATATAATGTTTATATCCGATAAGGAAATTCTTGAAACTCGTGAAAAATTAACTACAACTGACAGGGAACCTGATTTGATTTGTTTAGGTTGTCCTCATGCATCTTTGGAAGAGATTAAACAGGTAGCTAACATTGTTCAAGGAAAAACTATTAAAAATAAATTATGGATTTGTACATCAGTTAGTGTTAAAGCAACTGCAGATAGGATGGGATATACCAAAACTATTGAGGATGCAGGCGGTAATGTTGTCTGCGATACTTGTATGGTTGTAGCACCTATTGAAGAGATGGGCTTTGAAGTAATTGGTGTAAATTCAGCAAAAGCAGCAAACTATGTTCCATCTATGTGTGGATTGGATGTTGTTTATGGAGACTTAGAAAATCTTGTTCGCTTTGAATAGATTTTCTCAACTATTCTTTTTTTAATTTAATATTATTGGAAGTAAAAAATATGGATGAATCTGACTTTGGAAAAGACACCACTTTCGGAGTGATTGGTGTTTGCGGTGCTAATGGCAATTTGATTGCAAGAATCCTTAAGGAAAGAGGATTCAATGTCATTGGAACTGATATTTCACAAAAACAGGATTGCAGATTTGCAAGTGCTCTCGAAGGTTATGACATTGAAGTTTTCTATGGTGAAACTCCAGATGAATTTTTCGAAAAGTCAGATTATATAATTCCGCCTGCCAGTTTATCTAAAGATTCCAAAGTTTACAAAAGAATCAATAAACCAGTTTTACAATTAACTGATGTTATAGAAATTTTTAAAGCAGATAAACCGGTATTTGGAATAACAGGTACCAACGGTAAAACAACCACAACAACTTTACTTAAAAAAATCGCTGAAGACAATGGGATAAATCCATGTAAACATAATCTGGAAGGAATGCAGGGGAATGCAGAATTCATTCCGATTTTACAATCTAGATTGGAAGCTGATGTTGGAATTCTGGAAGTGGGAACCTTCGGTGTTCCAGGTACTGTTGGAAGAATTGTGAAAAATACCGAAATGGGCTGTGGTTTGATTACAAACATCACTCCTGATCATTTAAAGGATTTAGGCAGCTTTATGGATTATGCTCGTGTAAAAGGTGAATTGATTGAAGAGTTAAATGGCAAAAAGATTATTGTCAATGGTCATGACCCGACAGTCATGGGACTTTTAAGGCAACTGAACTATGATGGTGAAGTGATTACTTTTGGTGTTGATGAAACTCCTGACTCAATCGGTTTAAAGGAATGTGTCTGCGGTAATGAAATCACCGTTAAGGAAATTATTTCAGGTTGCGGTTATTACTTTTGTAAATGTGGCCTAACAACTCCTCAAGTGGACTACATTGCAACAAATGTGGATTTGAATAATAGGACTTTTGATTTGCACACTCCTGAAGGAAAATTAACTGTTAAGATGGCAATTGATGGGCTTCATAATGTATATAATGTTACTGGCGTAATTATTGCAGCTCACGAATTTTTAGGGTTGCCGTTTAATAAGATATTAAAACCAATATCCACCTTTACAGGTGTGGAAGGAAGAATGGAAAAAGTTGATTCGATTGACGGCAAAACTGTTTATGTAGATTATGCTCATAATCCTGCCGGCGTTCAGACTGTTTTAAAGGAATTTCAAAAGTTGTTTGGAGAGTTTACAACAGTCATTACAATATCTTCCGAGTCAGGCTATTCTAGTGACTTGAATATTTTTAATAGCGTACTGAAATTTTCAAGATTTGTAGTTCCGGCATCTCCAGTATCTCAAAAGATAGCCATTGAAAAATTGAATGAAAATTCAAGACTCAATGACCGGATATTCTTAAACCACATGAGTGAATTTAAAAAAGACGGTACACTTGGTGCAGATAAGGATGATGTCGCAGATGGTATTAAAAAGGCACTAAATTTGGATTGTGAAATGATAGTGGCCATCGGTGAGGCAGCTACCAAGTTTAAATCTGTTATTCATGATTTTAAAGAATAGTTAATCTATTCTATAATTCGTAATTTTTTTCATTGGGCTTGAAATCAGGTCTTTTTTCAGCATATCAATGTTTTTATTTTAAACTATTTTTTTCTATTTGAAGTTATTTTTGTAATGTCTGACAAGTTTTGTAAAGGAATGTTAATGTTGTGGCCTTTTAGTAACTGCTATTACTTTTCAGATGCTCTCTCTTAATGTTTATAAATATTCAAAAAAATAATATGTAGTAGGGTTATTGGTAGATTTAAAAATTTGTTTTGTTTAGAGGGCTTTGTTATGACTAGTTATATTAATCATCCTTTACTTAAAAAAGATGCAATTGAATCAAGACTTTATCAGCAGATTCTAGCTGGGGATGTGCTGAAAAAAGGAAATACCATGGTTGTAGCACCTACTGCATTAGGTAAAACAATAGTGGCAATATTGGTTGCAGCTGACAGGTTGAATAAAGTCAAAAATTCCAAAGTCCTTGTTTTGGCACCTTCCAAACCTTTAGCCATTCAGCATGAAGACAGCTTTAAAGAATTTTTAACCCTTCCGTGCACTTCTATAACAGGAGCTATTAAAACCGATGAACGTGTTAAAAGATGGGAGGAATCCAGAATTATTTGTGCCACACCTCAAACAGTCGAATCTGACTTATTGAATGGCCGTTATGATTTAAGCAGTGTTTCCCTGATTGTTTTTGATGAATGCCACCATGGTGTTGGATCTTATTCATATGTTTATTTGGCATCTAGATATGTTCGAGAATCCAAATTTAATTTAATATTGGGTTTGACAGCTTCTCCGGGTTCAGATAAGTCAAAAATTAATGAAGTTTGCAAAAATCTCTATATTCAAAACATCGTTGTTAAGACAGAAGAGGACAGTGATGTTAAACCATATTTTAATCCGGTTGAAATTGACTGGGTTAGAATTAAGATGAGTGAAGAATTGGAAAAAATTAAAACCAATGTTAATAAGGCGTTAAAGATTAGGCTTAAAGCTTTAAAAAATATGGGTGTTATCAAAACGGTTTCTGTTGGAAAAACTGATATTTTAAAAGCTAGAGGCAGAATTCAAGGTGAAATTGCCAGAACAACAAACCCTGATAAGGATTTGTTTCAGGCCATTTCAATATTGAGTGCAGTTATTAATCTGCAGCATGCCGAGGAGTTAATTGAAACTCAAGGCGTATCCACTTTCAATAAATATGTTGCAAGGTTACGTAAAAAGAAAACCAAAGCTGCAAAGTCATTGATGTGGGATGATAATTTTTCCCGAGCAGTTAAACTTGCAAGAACTGCTGAAAAAAATGGTTTGGAGCATCCAAAATTAAGAGAACTTTCAAAAATTCTTAAAAAGGAACTTGGATCTGGGGATGGTCAAACTAAACTTCAATCAACAAGATTTGCAGAGAATGAAGATGACACTTCTTCTAAAATTATTGTTTTTACTCAATATAGGGATACCCTTGAAATGATTCACCAAAAGCTTGAAAATGAAGGAATTAAATCCGCTAAATTCTTTGGCCAGGCAGCAAAAGACGGTGAAAAGGGTCTAACTCAAAAACAACAAAAAGCTATTATTAAATCATTTAGAATGGGCGAATATGATGTTCTTTTATCAACCAGTGTTGCCGAAGAGGGTATTGATATTCCTGCCGTCGATTTGGTTATATTATATGAACCAGTTCCTTCTGAAGTTAGGATGATTCAAAGAAGAGGTAGAACAGGTCGTAAAAGAACTGGCCGTGTCAAAGTTTTGGTAACAAACGGAACACGGGACGAAGGTTATTACTGGTCTTCCATTAATAAAGAACAGCGCATGAAAAATCAATTAATTGATGAGGATGTTTTAAGAGAATTAAATCAATCTGCAGTTCAAAGAATGGAAAACGAAAAGAAAGTTAAAGTTATTGACAAGCCCGAAAAAGAAAATGATTTCCCTGTTGTTTATGCAGATTCTCGTGAAGGAAATTCAAAGGTAATTAGGCATTTGACCGAAATGGAAATGGATGTTAAAATCCAATCAATGGCCGTTGCGGATTATCAGGTTAGTGATGAGGTGGCTATTGAAAGAAAAACCACTAAGGATTTTGTAGATTCACTTATTGACAAAAGATTATTTAAGCAGGCTCGTGAATTGTCTGAAGAATTTAAAAAGCCTTTACTAATTCTTGAAGGTGATGACTTATACGCAGGTATGGTCAATGCTAATGCAATTAGAGGGTCTATTGCATCTATTGCACTGGATTTTGGAATTAGTATTATTCCTACTCGTAATGCTCAGGATACTGCAGCAATGATTAAAAGAATTGCAATACGTGAACAGAATGGAGAACATACTCCAGTTCAAATTAGAACAGATAAAAAACCTGTTAGTTTGCTTGAGCAACAATTGTTCATTATAGAATCCTTGCCTAATATTGGTCCCGTTAATGCTAAAGCTTTACTGGAACATTTTGGTACTGTGGGCAATGTAATTAATGCTTCTGAAAAAGACCTCCAGGAAGTTGAGGGAATCGGTAAAAAAACAGCTGAAACTATTAGAAGCGTTATAGATTCAAAATATCTGTATTTTAAAAAAGAGATTAAAGAAAGAAAACTTCTCTAGAAGTTTTTCTTCATATATTCATTACTTTTTTTAATGGAATCGTAATCATTTACTTCGAGTATGTAGATGCCATCATAATTTTTTGACTCAAGAGTGTTGATGATGTATTTTAAATCAATAGAGCCTTCACCTAATGGCAGGTGTGTGTCATCATCACCTAAATTATCGTGCACATGTACGTGTTTTATGGAATCAAAAATCATCTCGTCTGGAGCATATCCTACATGGTTTGCATGTCCAATGTCCAAAGTCATATACATCTCATTTTCTACAAGCATTTGATTCAAATCAACAATATTCTGATAAATCATTGATTCGAAATTGGGCATATTTTCGATTGTTGCTAAAACACCTAAATCTTTGGCATAATCTCCAATTTCTTTAATTGAATCATTTGCAAACTCATAAACTTCTTTTTTAAAATATTTGTTTGCTAAAAATGAAATTAGTCCAGGATGAACCACTACGGCTTCAGCATCTATTTCATTTGCCAAATCAATTGAAGATTTAATCTGGGCTATTGAATTTAATCTGCTCTGGTCTTGCGGGCTGGCAATATTAACGTCCATGAACGGAGCATGAATTGAATACTTTAAATTATAACTTTCCAATATCTCAGAATCTATAAATTCTGCAGGGTATTGATGTACAAGCTCTGCATATTCAATACCTAATGATTCAATGAAATCTAATGTTTTTTCCAGTTCGAATTCTATGCCTGCAAGTGTTGATGCTCCAATTTTCATGTTAGTCTCCTATTTTCTTATGGCAGTAATTTCCAATCCCATTTCAATGGCTTCAATAATGAAATCAGAAAGATCTATTCCTTTTTTGATTTTAATTTCACCTTTTTTGGATGTGGTTGCGGTTAATAGGTATTCTCCATTTATATAAATGTCAAAATTATCTCTTCCATTGTCTTTTCCCAATTCCAAAATCAACTGATTTCTTGTATGGGTAATATCGATTTCAAATGGGGCCTTATTCACAGGTTTTTCTTCAATTATTTCCACTCCAAGACTTATGCCAATACTTTCTTCAATCTCGGCAATTCTTTTCCCGTTTTTACCGATGATTTTCGGAATGAAGTCTTCGGGAATGTAAATATTTGCTCTGTTTGGTGATATTACTTCAACATCAACTTTTGCCTTTTTTGGAAGAATCCTTTTAATTTTTCTTAAAATTTCCTTTTCGGCAATCTTGTCGACAGCTGATTTGTGAGTTTCATTCTGGCCGGTTCCATTAACCAAATCCATGTCCATTACAATGGTCTGTTCACCGTAGGTATAAATTTCGTTTTTTAAATCTCCAGTTTCAAAGTCACGAACTTCAATGACTGGTCTTGCAAGATCAGCTTCCTTCATTCCGGTTGGAACTTTGACGGTCATTTTTGTTTCATAAACATGAGTGACTTTACCGTTTTCAATGTAAATGCTTGTATCGACAATGGATGGAATTACACCCAGTTCCACTCTTGAAGCAATTCTCTGTATTGCGTCAATAGGTCTTGTTGCATGGACAACACCAATCATTCCAACACCTGCCAACCTCATATCGGCAAAAATGCTGAAGTCAGTATTTTTTCTAAGTTCATCATAGATGGTGTAATCAGGTCTTACAAGCAACAATACATCAGCAGTATTTTCCATGCTGCCTTCTAATGGACTGTATTGGGTAATATCATCGGGCAATTGCAAGTCTCTTGGAGATTCCATTGTTTTTACAATTTTATTTAATTTTGATGAATAGTATTTTGCAATGGCCTGTACGAATGTGGACTTACCTGCTCCTGGGGAACCTGAAATCAGGATTCCTTCGGCATTGGTTCTGATTCTTTCAAGCAATTTGTCGGATAAGTGATATTCCTCCAGACTTATATTGGCAACAGGTCTTACAACAGTAATTTCCAAACCTTCGGAAAATGGTGGATAAGCTATTGAAATTCTGTATTCTCTTGATTGAACGACAAATGAGCCTTCCTTTGATGATTCCAAATATGTTTTTGAATCGCTTTTTGCCTTATCAAGAATTTCATCTACAATTTCATGAAGTTGTGAGTAGGAATAAGGCTTGTCATCAAGTTTTACAAAATCAATATGGCCTGGTGTTCCTTTCTTGGCCATCGGACAAACGTTTTCTTTCAAATGTATTGACATTGTATTTTCATCAAAGAAGCTTTCAATTGAGAGAGCTTTTTCAATGTATTTCTGTTCAAAATAGTAAACTGGAATTCCCTGAGCTTTTGCTGTTTCGGCTTGCACCTTGTCATTTGTAAGCAATGTTCCCATTTCGGATCTTGCCAAATCTCTTATGATGCTGTCAATTTCACCGCTTTTAGCATATTTTATATCGTAGTTGGTTGGACGCTTGCCTTTAAAATCAATTGCCAATTCTCCTTCATATTGCATGCGTTGCAATTTTTGAAGTTCCTTTAAGCCCTTATGACCTTCACTTCTATTGGCATTGGCTTGATGTTCAAGTTCGCATACAACTGCTTCAGGCACGATGATTTCTGGATAATCAAGGTCTTCCTTTTCGACAATTTCACTTATTGCGCCTATAATGACAGCACTTGTATCTGGGATAATTCGTTTCATCTTAATACACTTCGTCAGGGTTTACGAGTCTTTCCAGGATAATTTCCAAATCATCTTCTTTTAAATCTTCAATGTCGACATTTTCAGTATTTAATTTTCTAAAGAAACATGAAAGATAGCCTTCGTGGCATGCTGCTCCTGTTTGTTTTATTTTTAAAACGATTGCATCCATATCACAGTCAACAAGAATCTCCTTAACTTCCTGGAAGTGTCCTGAGCTTTCTCCTTTCAACCATATTTTGTTTCTTGAAGTGCTCCAGTAATGGGCTTTGCCTGTTTCAATTGTTTTTTGGAGCGCTTCCTTATTCATGTTTGCCAACATTAGAATTTGATTTGTGTCTGCATCTTGGGCTACTGCTGTAATGACCTTTTGGCCATTGATTTCATGTCTAAAGTTAATTTCCATTTTATTCACCTTTGATATGATTTACGATATTGTCCATGTCTTTAACGGTGACTTTGCCATCTGCAAGGTCATTGGTACCAATAATTATTATCTTTTCAACCTTGATTTTATCGGCATAATTCATCAGTTTCTTGAATTTCTTGCCGTTAAGGTCAACATCTGTTTTGAATCCGTTTTGTCTTAATGTTTGTGTGATTTCGTATGCCTTAACTCTGACGTCTGCTGAAATTGGCGCTACATAAACGTCAAGGTGTGAAGGCAATTCTTCTTCATCGGTCAACTCTTCAATTGCATTCATTAATCTGTCAAAACCTAATGCAAAACCGGTTGATTCAACTTCTTGGCCTCCAAAGAGCTTAACAAGACTGTATGATCCTCCGCCACAAATTTGCTTTTGGGCACCTAGTTCCGGAACATATATTTCGAACACGATTCCGGTATAATAATCAAGTCCTCTTGCAACCCCTAAGTTTAGGGTATAATTTTGAACCTGGAATGCTTCAAGAAGTGAAATTAATTCTTTTAACTCTTCAAACGCTTCTTTTGGCTCATCATATGGTTCAATTAATTCTTCAACTTCACTGATTATTGATTTATCTCCAACAAGGTCGATTAATTTTAATAATATTTGGTTTAATTCATCATTGTCAATAACCGGTTCGTCACCACTCAATGATTCAATTAATAAGTCTTTGTCTCCTTTATCAATTACGACCATGATTTCCCTTTGGGTTTCGGTTGATATTTCAAAGTGTTTGAACAGTCCTCTTATTATTCCCAGGTGGTTGATATTAACGTCTGCGGTTGTAATTCCCAATGATTTTATTGCATCTGAACAAAGAGCAATGACTTCAGCTTCTCCCTGTGGAGTTTTGGCACCAATCAATTCGCATCCAAATTGCCAAAATTGTCTGAATCTTCCTTTTTGAGGTCTTTCATATCTGAAACAGCTTCCATAGTAATAAAGTTTAATAGGTTTTACAGCTGTTTTTTCAAGCTCATTTAAATATAGTCTTGCAACAGGAGCGGTAATTTCAGGTCTTAAAGTTAGTTCCCTATCGGATTTGTCTTTGAAATTGTATAATTGGTTTACAATTTCCTCTCCTGATTTTGTTGTAAATAAGCTTAATTCTTCAAATAATGGGGTTTTAATTTCTTGATAACCATAACTTTCAAATATTCTTCTTAAGGTACCTTCTGCTTGTTTTCTTTTACGCATTTCTTCAAATAAGAAATCTCTTGTACCTCTTGGTCTTGTAAATTCCATTTTTACTCTCCTTGTAAATAATATATTATAATTTAACTATGTAAATGCCGCATTTGATGCATTGGATATGGATTATTCATATGTTGCATTTGATGTTGATCCGAATAACTTGAAATCAGCTATTGAAGGAGCTCAATCTTTAAACATTAAAGGTTTCAACGTTACTATTCCTCATAAGGTTAATGTTATGCAATATCTGGATGAGTTGGATGAAGTGGCTAGGTTAATTGGTGCGGTAAATACAATTGATTTTAAGAATTTGAAGGGTTATAATACTGATGGAATCGGAGCTGTAAAAGCTATTGAAGAGGTAACATCTATCAAAAATAAGAATGTTGTCGTTGCTGGTGCAGGCGGTGCCTCAAGGGCAATTTCATTTTATGTTGCAAAATACGGTGCCGAGTCTTTAACAATTTTAAACAGAAATGAAAGTAAGGCGGAAAGCTTGGCAGGTGATGTTTCAGATTCAGGTTTGATTGGAGAGGTTGAATCAGATTCAATCAATGCAATTGATAATTATATGGAGAATGCAGATGTTTTAATCGATACTACTCCTTTAGGAATGCATCCTAACATTGATGATGAACCAATCGTTAAAGCAGATAAAATGGATGAGAATTTGGTTGTATTTGATGCTGTTTACAATCCAAATGAGACCGTACTTCTAAAGGAAGCCATTAAAGCAAATGCAAAGCCTGTTTATGGAATTAAGATGTTGCTGTATCAGGGAGCAGAAAGCTTTAAGATATGGACAGGCAAAACCGCTCCTGTTGATGTCATGGAAAAGGCTTTGAAAAATACACTTAATTTAGAATGATAATATGGATTTGATGTTTGATATTTCAGGACTGGCACAAGATAAGGAGGAATTTTCGACATCCAAAAAAGATGTGTTGAAATTTTTAAAGATTATTGGCGTAGATTCAAGGTTTATTTCATATACTTCTCAAAAGATTTATATTAACAACTTAAGATTTTCAAAGTTTTCAAGAAAAAGAGAAGCTACCTTTAAAAAGCAGTATCCTGAAATTGAAATTGTGAGAAACAGCCTCTTTCAAAAGATATGTTCAAAGTCATCAAAGGTGTTGTCTTTAGAAATCAAGCCAAATTCAGTTATCCTAATGCCTCAAAACAATTTTATGGTAGATGTATTAATGGAGCCATATACTCGAAAGTATGGCGTTAAATTGGTTTATGATGGGGATTATGATTATGTTATAAACCCTACAATTCTTGATGATGAAGTCAACGGCATTTTTTCAGCAATCTTTCATGGAGATGGATTGGAATTTAATAAAAAATATGGCGAAATCTATCCATTAATTAACGTTCCTTTAGATTGGATCAACTCATTTTTGGAGATGGATGGTAGAAAAATTATTAAAAATGAAAATAATGATGAGTTAGCTACTTCTTTCATGGAATTTTTAGAAGATGTAGCTCCTCAATATCGTGAAAATGTTTTGAAGGCCTCTGAATACATTGAAAAAAAATTAGAAGCTGAAAAGTGAAACTTGTTTATCACCTTTCTTTTTAGGCTTTTCTTCTTCAGTTTCATCGGATTCGACTTCTTGAGGTTCTTCTGTTTTTTCTTCTGGCTCGGGAATTTCGAATGGAACTTCCTCTTCGATCTCCTGAGGTTCTTCTGTTTTTTCTTCTGGTTCGGAAATTTCGAATGGAACCTCCTCTTCAGATGCTTTTTCAACTTCATTCATCATCTGATTTTGAAGTTCTTCAAATCTCCTGTCACGTTCTTCAACCCTCATCTGACCTTTTTTCTCTTCCATTTTTTTGATTACCTTTTTAGGGATTTTTTTCTTTCTGAATCGTTTTATTTCGTTTTCATCCAAATCTAAAAAGTCGGAGATTTCCCATGCAAGTTCATCATTTGCAAACATTATTTCCAGATACGGGAACATTGAAATGGCAATTGCATGTGAAATATGCATTTTTTCTGACATTTTTTGGGCAATTCCATCCCTTAAGTTTCTTTTACCTCTGTTTCGTCCCATTAATGTAAATATGGTCGGTGTTTGAATTTTTGAGAATTTTTTATAAGTTTCTTTTTTGGATGAGCTTACTCCAATTCCCATGAAATCACTTGCATATTTCCAATAACCGTAATTTCTACTGCTTTGGGCTCTTCCAAAGTACAGATCCGCTTTGGCTATATTTTCATAAGCTTTTTTGATTTCATTTTTGTTGGTGTATTCCCTTGGAATATTTTCTGCAATGTATTCCATAACTGTTGTAGGGTCTTCGTCAACCCTTAGGGCTTCTCTTACGTGTGTAGGATTTTTACTTTTCAAAACACCTGTTATTGCATTGAATATGTCTGACCTGTCGTCTTTTGTTCTGATGTTTTCAACATCTGCAGGTTCTAAAACATTTTCCTTATCGGCTAGAGATTGTAATGTGTTTATTGCAGAACGCATATCTCCATTGGACTTTTTAGCAATCAAATCCAATGCCTTAGGATTAGCCTTAATTTCTTCTTTTTGAGCAATTTCTTTGAGAGCTTTTCTAATACTTGGACTTCTCACTTTAGGCATTTTAATAACTGTACACTTAGGTTTAATGGATTGCAGACGTTTTGAATAGAAATCATTAGCTATCAATATCATTGGGTGTTTGGAATTTTTGATAATTTCTCCGATAGCTTTAACTCCTCCACGGTCGTTAGTTCCGTGGATACCATCAACTTCGTCCATAATAATTAACTTGTATTCGTCACCAAAAAGGGACCTTGATGAAGATGATTCTCCGATTGTACGTTTAATCACATCTTGGGAACGCTTATCACTTGCATTTAGTTCAATATGTTCTGAAAAATCTTTTGCAATAACTAATGCGAGTGTTGTTTTACCAATTCCTGGGGGACCAACCAAAAGCAATGGATTTTGTGGATTACCGTTTTTCCAGTTGTTAACCCAATCGATAATTATTTTTTTCTCTTTATTGTTACCAACCACTTCATCTAAGGTTTGCGGTCGGTATTTATCAGTCCATAACATTTCCATACCTTAGATAAATTTAGTTAGTAATGCT
>ONUN01000077.1 GCA_900320955.1 uncultured Methanobrevibacter sp.
ATCTGATATGTGTTTCTTCAATATTGATTTGTTCAAAATACATATTTCTTATTATTAATTAAGTTTTTATTAAATTTTTTTGTATTCTGCTCAGTAATACTTTATAACGGCCTTTTATTTGCTTTAAAACAAAAAAACTTAAAAACATTTATATATAATATTTAATTATTAATTATATGTAAAAATCAATTATAACTATTGTGATATTGTGAAATCATTTGAATTTTTATCTATTGAACGTGAAGAAAAACCAAGAAATTGCGGAATAACAATGGTTCTTGACAAAGGTTTGGGACTTGAAACAGCTGAAAGCCTAATGAATATTTCAGGAGAATATGTTGATTATCTCAAATTTGGATGGGGAACATCTATTGTCCATGAACAGGATATTATCAAAGCAAAAGTGGAAATGTATAAAAATCATCAAATAACTCCATATACTGGAGGAACATTATTTGAATTGGCTTACAAGTCAAAAAAATTGGAGGATTTTTTTGCTGAAGCCCATGATTTAGGTTTTCCTGCCATTGAGGTATCTGATGGGTCTGTCGACATTCCACATGAGGAAAAATTGGAATGCATAGAACTTGCTAAAAGCAATGGATTTGAAGTATTGTCTGAAGTGGGTAAAAAAGACCCTAATCTGGATAAGGAACTAACTCTTGATGAAAGGGTTCAGTATATGCAGGAAGAATTGGACTCAGGATCTTCTTTGATTATTGTCGAAGCAAGGGAAGGCGGAAAAAATATTGGAATATTTGATAAGTCCGGCAATGCAAAAGAGGATGAAATCGATTATATACTTGATAACTTTGATGGAAATAAAATATTATGGGAAGCTCCAAATAAAGACCAGCAGGTATTTTTCATATTGAAACTAGGAAATACTGTTAATTTGGGAAATATCTCAAGCGACGATATCACTTCTCTTGAAACCCTACGAAGGGGTCTTAGGGGAGATACAGTAGGTAAAATTGATTAATTGAAATAAACTCGGGCACAGTTTTATTTTAAAAAACCTATAGAAGGTAGATAAATTGACAAACAGGACTATTAGTCAAATAAATGAAAAAATTGAGAATGGCGAGGCAAATATCTACACTGCCGAAGAGTTTAAAAAACTCATAAAGAATGATGACGCGCCAAGCTATGATGAAGTTGATGTGGTTACATGCGGAACCTGTGGAGTAATGAGCGGAACAGCAGCAATACTTAATTTTATAATCTCAGAACCTGGTGAATTTATAAGGGCGAATGAAGTTTATTTAAATGGCGTTCCAGCTTATGCAGGCCCATGTCCAAATGAATGGTTGGGATCAGTTGATGTGATGCTTCATGGTACTGCACATTCAATCCATGATGAAAATTATGGTGGAGGATTCCTATTAAAAGATTTACTTGAAGGAAAATCAATTGATGTAAGAGTAGAAAGTGCAGATGGTAAAACAATAGAAAATACAATAACTATTGATGATATTGCTCGTGGACAAATTATTGGTACTCGTATGGCATTTAAAAACTATACTGCATTTACAAATCCAAACAAAGATTCAGTAAAATCAATATTTGCAGCAACACCTCTTGAAGGAAACTGTTCCGGATTAACATTTTCCGGATGCGGAGATTTAAATCCTCTTCAAAATGACATTCCTCACAATGTGATAAAGGAAGGATGCAATGTTTTAATAAATGGTGCCCAAGGTTATATTCTAGGTGATGGAACACGTTCAAGTCCTGAAAAACCAAATCTAATGCTTTCAGCGGATTTATGCAAAATGGATCCATATTATCTAGGCGGTTTTAAGACCGGTCAGGGCGGAGAGATATACGATACTGTTGCAATACCAATACCTGTTTTAAACAAGGAAATCTATCAGAACTTATTGATAACTGACGATAAAATTGATTTGCCTGTTGCAGACATTAAGGGACGTCACTTGCCATTGGATAATACAAATTATGCTGAAATGTGGGATGGAAATGATTTGAGACCTCAATATGATAGCGATACATGTTGTGACTGTGATAATTGTGATGTGGAAAATGTCTGTCCTACAAATGCATTCCAAAACGGGAAATTAAACATTGCACATTGTTTTGGCTGTGGAATGTGCACCAATTTCTGTAATAATGATGCATTTAACATGAAGACAGGGGATGTTGATTTGGAGATAAACGGCAGTAAAGTAAACATTCCTATTATATGCAGACAATCAGATAGGTTGCGTGGAAATAAATTATCATTAAAATTAAAGAAAATGATAGAAAACAAAGAGTTTAAATTGTAAATAGGTGTTTATATGACTTCTCAGCAAAAGATTACAGACTCACCAATAGATTTTGCAGAAGACATTATTCATGATGTTAAAAATTCAAAGGATGATGGTGTTCGATTATAATCCTCGTGATATAATTGAAAGGGTATTAGATGGTGATATCACAATTCTGGAAGATGAAAATATCTGGAATTGTTTTTACTGTTATACATGTCATAGCGTATGTCCTGTCGGAAACAGCGTATGTGAAGTTAACCAGATTCTCAAACAGTTTGCAATAGCTAATGGAATTGCCTATGATAAGCTTTATGAATATATGGGATTTGCAGACAGCTATTTTACAGCAGCAATAGGAGCCATTCCTGAAATATTTTTCGAAGACATTGACCGTGATGTTCCAGGATGGTGGGACTTTAGGCAAAACCTGGATGAGATTAGAGAGGAATTGGAATTGGACCCTCCATTAATGCCATCAGATGAAGTAATTGATGAGGTAAGTAAAATATTAACAATAACTGGTTTTAAGGATAAAATTGAAAGAATAAGGCAATCACAGGAGGCAGATTTATGAAAAACATTCCTGATAAAGATATACTTTTATTTAGAAGCTGTTTGGTCAGTGTTGAATATCCTGGTGTGGAAGCATCTACAAAATTTGTATTTGATAAATTGGGAATTGATTATGCAATTTCAGAAAAACAAACCTGCTGTACCGGTCTTGGACATTATTCTGATGTTTTCTCACAACTTGACACAACAGCCATTGGGGCTCGTAACTTTAAAATAGCCCGTGAAATTGGAAGGCCAAATCTTGTTATGATGTGCGCTACATGTTATGCAATCAATAAAAAATCAGTTAAATTGCTCAATAAGAAGGATGATTTGAGGGATGAAATTAATGAACTGTTTGAGGAAAACGGATTGTCTCATTTAAAGTATGAAAAGGACGATTTAAAACCAACAGAAAACATTTTTCATGTAGTTGATATTCTGTATGGTAAGAAAGACAAGATTAAAGAAAATATTAAATATGATTTAAGTGATTATACAATAGCAACTCATCACGGATGCCATTACTGTAAAGTCCACTATGAGGATACGATAGGTGGTGTAAGGGATCCTAATATAATGGATGAGATAATTGAAGAGTGTGGCTGTAAAACCATTGGTTGGTATGACCACAAAAGGGCAACATGTGGAACAGGATTCAGACAAAGGTATTCCAATCCTGATTTGTCCTTTACAGCTACTGCAGATAAGATGAACGCTGTTGCAGATGAGGATGTTGATATACTGGTGCACTTATGTCCGAATTGTCATATTCAATTTGACAGATATCAGCATTTGATTTCTAAAAGAGAAGGAAGAAACTTCAGAGCAATCCATTTAAATATTACTCAATTTCTGGCATTGGCAATGGGAGGAGATTTTGATAAGGTAATCGGTGTAAAAGCCCATACTGTTCCAATCGAGTCAGTAATTAAAGATTTAAGGGAGGTTTCTAAATGAGGGATGATTTGAAAGTTGGCGTATTTTTATGTGAATGTGGAGGAAATATTTCCGATACAATTGATTTGGATGAAGTTAGGGATTCATTGGATGTTGAGTTTATAGGGCAATTTGAAAACTTATGTTCTCTTAACGGACGTAAGATAATCCGTGATGCAATATTTGACCATGATTTGGATAGGGTTGTTGTTGCAGCATGCTCTCCAATAAGCCATGAAAAAACTTTCCAGGATTACGTAAAACCTCTAAATCCTTATTTGATGGATATGGCAAATATTCGTGAGCAATGTTCATGGGTTCACGACAACAGTGAAAAGGCGACACATAAGGCAATTACATTAATTAATGCTTCTATTGAAAAGGTAAAGCAATCAGATGCAGTTGACCCGATTTACTGTCAAACACCAGAGGAAGTTGCAGTTATTGGTGGTGGAATAGCTGGAATGAATGCAGCTCTTTCCCTTGCAAAACAGGGAACTAAAGTAACAATCATAGAACAGTCACCTTCAATTGGTGGGCACATGGCAAAAATCGGTAAGGTCTTCTCACCTGTTAAAATTGCCGAAGAATGTGGGATGTGTCTTTTAAATCCAATTTTAAATGAGCTTGTTTGGAATGAAAATATTGAAGTATTAACCAATGCAAAAGTAATTGAAGCTGAAAGAAGAGCAGGAACCTACAATTTAATTGTGGAACAGTCTCCGAGATATGTTGACACTGAAAAATGTATTGCATGCGGTAAATGTGCAGAAGTATGTGAAGTGGAAGTTCCAAATGACTGGAATGATAATTTGTCAATGAGAAAAGCAATCTACAGGCCATTTGGGCAGTCATATCCTGAAAGCTATGTAATTGATATGGATAACTGTTCAAAATGCGGGGATTGTTTTAGAACATGTAACATGAAGGCCATCAAACTTAGAGGCCATCCTGAAAAATCATTGCTTCAGGTTGGATCAGTCATTGTTGCAACAGGCCATAAACTGTTTGACATGGAAAAAAGGCCTGAATACGGATACACAAGATATGATGATGTGATTACACAGTCAGAACTAGGACGTATCACCGGTGTAAATGGCCCTACAAAAGGAAAACTTCTAAAATCCAATGGGGAAGTTCCTAAAAGGGTTGTCATGATTCAGTGTGTAGGTTCAAGAGATGAAAAGCCTGATGGACATAAGTACTGTTCTAAAATATGCTGTACTGTAGCTTTAAAAAATGCAAACATCATCAAACATAAATATCCTGATACTGATGTCCTGATATGTTATACTGATGTTAGAACTCCAGGAATGTTTGAAAAGTACTACAAGCATACTCAGGAAAATGAAGTGAGATTCCTTAGAGGTCGTCCTGGTGAAGTTGTCAAGAAAGGGGATAATTTCATTGTCAGAACTGAAGACACTATTAAAGGCGAATTTGTAGAGATTGAAGCCGATATGGTAGTATTGTCCACTGCAATGGAGCCGTCACAGGGTACTCGAGAAATCGCTGAGATACTGAACGTTGGAACAACAGAAGACGGATTCATTAAGGAATCACATCCAAAAATCAAACCTGTAGCTACTGATGTGCAGGGAATATTCGTCTGTGGTACTGCACAGGATCCAAAAGACATTACAGATTCAATCATGCAGGCAACTGCTGCTGCATCAAAGGTTTCAGAATATAACTATGGTGGTGTTGAAATCGAACCGTTCATTGCTGAAATCGATAATGAAAAATGTACTGTCTGTGGTGAATGTATTGCTCGATGTAAGTATAAGTCTATGAGTATACAGGATGATGAAGTATATATTGATCCAATGAGTTGTACGGGATGTGGAAAATGTCTTGTAGATTGTAAACAAAGGGCCATTACTGTTAATGGTAATATTGATGAGAAGATAGTGGCTACAATAAACGGAGTGTTGTCCAAAAAACGTGAAGGCGAACGCATGATACTGGTATTTTTGGATAATATTGGATACACTGCTGCAGACAATATTGGAGTTAATAGGTTGTCTTATCCAGAATCAATACATATCATCAAAGTCATTTCAGTAAACCGTGTAAGACCAAGACACATTAGACATGCACTTGAAAACGGTGCAGATGGAATATTTATTGGTGAATTCCCTGGAGATTTAATGTATGATGAAGTTGAACGTAAAATAGGTATGGTTAAAGAATGTATTTCTGAAATGGGTCATAATCCAGAAAGGGTGACATTTTCAAAAGTTTATATCCCATACTTTACAGGACTTGCACGAAAATTAACGGACTTTGATAAAAAGATTGTTGAACTTAACGAAGTAGAGTAATTTCTCTGCATAATATTTTTTTTAAAAAAATAAGGAAATTTCGGCTTTAATTGCCGAAATAATCAATTTCTTCTTTTTTTACTTCTTTTTTACCATTAAACACATCTAAATCAAGTGCTTTGCTTCTAAATGAAACAATGATGGTACATATTGCATCACCAGTAACGTTTACTGCAGTTCTGAACATATCTAGAAGGTGGTCAATTCCCATAATGATACCGATTGCATCAACAGGCAAACCAACAGAATTAAATACCATATTTAACGTAATCAATCCGACTGAAGGGACTCCTGCTGTACCAACGGAAGCCATCACTGCTGTGAAAACTACTGTTATGAGAGCTGATGTTCCTAGGTCAATTCCATAAGCCTGTGCTGCAAACATGACTGCACAACCTTGCATAATTGCGGTTCCATCCATATTGATTGTTGCACCTAAAGGGATGGTGAAAGATGAAACGTCACGTGAAACACCCATTTCGCTGAGTTTTTCCATATTCAGTGGAATTGTAGCATTTGATGTTGATGATGAAAATGCAAAGAACATTACTGAAATAAATCGTTTAAAGAATTTAATTGGATTTAAGCGTGTCAATATAATCATTATTGAAGGATACACGATAAATGCCTGTATTGCTAAACCTAAAAGTACACATCCTATGTATTTAAGCAAGGGTATTAGTCCTTCAAAACCTAGGCCGGCAAAAGTTTTTGCCATTAAACAGAATACGCCAATCGGTGCAAATTTCATCACAATGGAAGTCATTTCCATCATGATTGTATTTCCTTCCACAAAAAACTTGTTAACGGTTTCTGTTTCTTCTTTTAATTTAGCCAATATTAAACCAACAAGCACTCCAAAGATAATTACAGGTAGCATATCTCCAGAGGCAAGAGAACTGATTGGGTTATCGGGGATGATGTTTATAACAGTGTCTGCCATGGATTGTGCAGTTGTAAGATTTGCTTGTGCAAGGCCTGCCATATTTAAGCCCTCACCAGGTCTAATGATTCCTGCTATTAGAAGGGCAATTGTAATTGCCAATGCTGTAGTTAAAAGGTAGATAAGTATTGTGGTTCCACCAATTTTACCGATTTTCCTAATATCAGATATTGAAGCTACTCCAACAACTATTGAACAGAACACAAGTGGCACTACTAACATTTTCATTAATTTAATGAATGCTGTACCGCCTATATAGAAAACATTATCCATAAGTACTATATCTTTGATAAAATGATCTGTGACCCAAAAATTCAAAATCAATCCTACGATAAATCCTAAAATCATTCCGATTAATATCCAATTTCCAAGACTTATTTTTCTGAATTTATCTAACATTTTACACTCCAAATTTTTTTTTATCATTTACTAATTTGTTTTTCATGCTTAAAAAAAATTTAGTTGTATTCATGTTAATTCTATTATTTTCAATAATTCCTTAAATTATTGCTTAAAATTTTAATATATAAAAATAGTGTTAGTTTTGGTGATGATTAGTTGATTATTTAATTTTTTCAAGTACTTCTAGTCCCAGTTCAGTACATTTATACAATCTCCCTTTTCTTACCTCTTCATTGACACATATTACTAATTCCTGCTTTTTTAAATCAGATAATGCTGCAGATACCTGGCTGGTGTTAACATTAATATCTCGAGCGATTTCCGATGGCATTTTAATGTCATTACCAATTGATTTCAATGTGTTTGTTCGGTAAGGTGATATTTTCACATATCCCAGAAGTTCGTATAATTTGATTTCCTGCATGATTATATTTTTAATATAATGATAAGAAATCTTTATATATCAATTATATATGTTTGAATTGATTTAAACACATGTTACTAATATGATGTTATTTGATAGCATTCATAAATCTGTGTTTAATTTCAATTGGAGTCAAATCAATAATTGGTGCTTTTGAATTTCCAGCTTCAGTATTGTATACGATAAAACTGGCGTCATCACTTTTAATAACTTCAGCTAAATCAATGTCTTCAAAGTTAAAGCTATTTTTAAATCCAACGCTTTTTGCAATTTCACATAAGTCAATTACCTGAGCATATGTGTCTTGATTTCCAGTTGATCCGTATGCACCGTTATCTATTACAATCCAAGTTAAATTTTTTGGATTATTGGCAAATATGGTTACAAGTGAACCCATATTCATCAGAAGTGATCCGTCACCATCAATGACAACAACATCTTTGTCCGGGCGAGATAATGCAAGACCTAAACCAATTGATGATGCAAGGCCCATTGAGCCAATCATATAAAAGTTTTCGTCCCTATCGTCAATGTCATATAATTCTCTGGATGGGAATCCGATGTTGCAAACAACAATTTCATCATTAATATTTTTCATTATATCAATAATAGCTTCTCTTCTTGCCATATTATCACCAATAACTAATTTCTAAAAGTATTGAAACAGGTTTTCCATCTTTGGTTGACAAATCCCATGAATCAATTACTGCTTCGTAAGCAGCTTCGGGATTTCCAGGTTTAAAAAATTTAAAGTCCATAGCTTCCAAAACTAAGGGTGTGGATTCTCCCATTGGAACTTGCCCACAAATGTTTTCTCCTTCAGTTCCCCTATGGCTCATAATCATGATTAATGGAAACTCATATAGTTGTGTTAATGATTTTAAAGCATTTATCGAGTTTCCAAGTCCTGAATTCTGCATTAATATTGCAGTTTTCTTACCTCCAAGGTAAGCTCCGGCACATATTCCTATTCCTTCTTCCTCACGGGTTACGGGGATATGAATTATTTCATCATCCTCATCAATCATATTAAGTAATTTTGATAAGTTGACGCAT
>ONUN01000114.1 GCA_900320955.1 uncultured Methanobrevibacter sp.
TTCAACCATCGGAAACCTGGATATTGAAGAGTTTACAGATGATGATGACATTGCAATATTGAAAAATGCAGAAGCATATGTCATTTGTGATGTTACAGATATTAGAAAGATGGATCCGATTAAAGACCATGTAACATCAAATGGGGAAGCTTATATCATAAGCAGTGATGTTGTAGAAATTGTTAAAAATCATCCGTGTGCAAAGGCTTTAAACCGAGGAGTATTCGCCCTTCTGGAATGTCTTACAAACTATACTCGGCTGGACCTGGTAAGTAAGGAACAGCAGGATTATTTTATCGGAAGGTTTAATGAAAACAATCGCATGATTAAGAGGGTTTCCGGACCTGACACGATAAAAGCAATGGAGATTCTTAAAAATAGCATGATGGAAAAGGGTTTTGATGTTGAATAGAACTGATTTTTAGTTCATGAAGTGTTGGGCTTTGATTAGCATGGATTATTGCGTCTGTGTTAATCCTTACTTTTTTTATTAATTTCTTTAAAAAGTTATATAAAATTTTAGAGTTTTCACGATTTTTTAGACAGACATTAAATATTTGGGTTGTTTAGTCAGTGATGCCTTAACCTATGTCTAAAAAATGGGAAAATATCTGTTCAGTATGTGGTGAGGTTTGATTAATAGCAGGTGCGGTGTTAAATTCATGCTATTAATTTTTGTACTACCATAATTTTTCTGTTTTTTCGCCGAACCAGCCTTTCCTGGTTCCAATATAATATAGGCCTAATGCTGAGACGGTACTTGCAATGATTGTTGAAGCAAAGTCAAATGGAGTAATTAAAGATGAAGTTGCTCCAAATCCTAAAGCTGCAAAATATGCACTGCTTAAGTTATTCACACTATGGAGTGCAGAGCTTGCCTCCAAACCGTTGCTGCGCCAGGTTAAAAATCCTAAAAGAATTCCCTGTATGAATACACCGAGGACTCCTAAAAGGTTATAGGGGTGCAGTGATGTAAAAACTATGGATTGAAGAATTATTGCCACAATAGGTATCCTAAACCATGATCCGAAAGTTTGCATAATCAGACCTCGCATAAAGTATTCTTCGGCGATGCACTGTAGGGGTATGATAATCAAGCATATTACAAAGAATGTCACAGTTAGGGTATTTGGACCAACCCGGCCAGTAATAGTTGAGCTTATTGCCTGATATATTATATATACGGCTAATGGAATTGGCAATGATTTGAAAAATAGTTTCCAATCCCATCCTCCACGTGATGATGAATAGGAAGAGAATGGTCTGTCTTTAACAATTTTAGTGGCAACATAAAGTGAAGGAAGAAAAATTGCCACGGACAGATAGCCGATGTAGCTTCCAGCTTCAGAATTCAACGCTTCGTATCCTTGTGTCATTAACTGGAAAATCGTATTCCAGCCGTATGCCATGCCGAAAATTGCAAATATTGCAACTTGCAGTATTGCATATACGATTGCGCCGACTATTAATACGAGTATGGGCTTATACCATCTGTAATTTTCAAAAGTTCTTGGGAATGTTATATATTCCGGAGTGTTGTGTTCGCTCATGTAATATAATATATTCTAAAAAATATTTAAAGTCATTGAATTAATATATAATATTGATGGAAAAGAAAAATTTACTCTTATTGATTTGTACAGTATTGTCATTTTTCACTGTTTTTGCGGTCAATGCAGTGACCATTGTCATTCCTTCCATTGCAACCGAATTTCACATGAGCAATATTGTTCAAAACTGGGTAACTATCATTTTTTTACTTGTTGTGGCAGTACTGTCGGTTCCGGCAGGCCAGATTTCAGGAAAATACGGCCTCAAGAAAGTCACAATTTTAAGTGTTGTTTTATTTATCATAATATCCATTGCCAATGTGCTTGTCACATCACAGGAACAGTTTCTGGCATGCAGATTGATTTTGGGAATTTCCCTGTCTTTTATCAACGTCACTTCAATGGCAATGATTGTGAACGCTTTTCCTCCTGAAGAGCGCGGAAAGGCACTGGGGATAAATATCACCGGTGTTTATGTAGGATTGTCCCTGTCTCCCGTTATTGGAGGAATCTTGAATTATAATCTGGGATGGAGATCTGTAGTGTTATTCGGCGTTCCGTTCCTCTTTGTTATTTTGGCTTTGCTTTTAACAAAAATCGATGAGGAGTGGAGTTCCTTTGAAAATATCCCTCTGGATTTGAAAGGATCATTTGCCTATGGAATTGGAATGGTATTGTTCATGTACGGATTCACCATTCTAAACACTCAACTTGGAGTAATATTGACAGTTCTTGGTGTAATTATTCTTCTAATATTTGCATGGATTGAGCTGAAACAGGCATATCCGGTATTCGACATCAGATTTTTCAAAAATCACAAGTTCCTGTCCGCCAATTTCGCATCACTGTGCGCATATCTGGCGACTTATGCTGTAACAACAATCCTAAATTATCATCTGCAATACATTAAAGGGTTTGATTCACAGACTGCCGGAATGATATTGCTTGTAGCACCATTGTGTCAGGTGGTTTTAGCTCCAATTGCCGGAAGATTGTCTGACAGGTTCGTGCCGCAAATCCTTGCAGCTATCGGAATGGCTTTAGGTACTCTATCATTATTCCTGTTTTCATCTTTGGACAGCACAACATCAATTGAATTTTTATTCGTGTCAATGATAATCTATGGTATAGGTTTCGGATTGTTTTCACCGCCGAATACGAATGTCATCATGGGTTCAGTTCCGCCAAAGGACACATCAGTCGCTTCAGCGGCAGTTGCAACAATGCGTACAGTTGGCCAGGCAATGAGTATGGGAATACTGACATTGGTATTTGCATTTGTAATGGGTGATGTTCCGATTATTCAGCAGTATTATCCTCTACTGATTCAGAGCTGTCAGATAACATGCATTATCTGTGTGGTATTGTGCATAGCTTCCGTTTTTGCTTCATTTGTTGGAATCAAATCTGATAGCTAGTTCAATTCATTGAGCAAATCAAATATCTCTTTAGATTTCATATGGCATCTATTAAATGCATGTTTTATATTTTTAGGATTTTTAGAATCATAATCCACCATATTGCGATATTTTCTTAATACATTGAGGTTTTGAGCTATTTTTGCGCCTGCATTATTTCTATTTAAGTTGGGATGCTTTTTAAATATGGATCTGGTTTCTTGGTGAACTCTGCCTGAAGTTGATTTCATGATTTTTTCATTAAATGGATTTAAAAATATATTGTTTTCCAGAATGAAATCTCTGGACTCTAAAAAAGATGAATAATAGTATCTGCCAATTCCAGTTCTTAATTTTGCATTGTCTTCTTCTTCAATGTAGCTATTTGCAAGTTCATAATATTCATGCCAGTCGAAATTATTGTTATTCATAATATTCCACCAAAATTATGTACTCAATTGTTGTTTTAGGATATTTGTCGATTAACATGTCACAAAGCAAATCCTCTTTTTGAAGTAATTGGTCGGATTCCAAATCGGAGTAAATTATTATTTCAAGGATTTTTTCATTTGGGTCGGTTTCCTTCATGAAATCTATCGAAAGTTTTCTGTATGGCAATTCTTTTGATAGAATTTCAGGCAAATTCAGGATTATTTTTTCCATTTCTTTGTCGCTGATAATGAATTCATTAAGTTCATCAAAATTATTTGATGGAAATTTAAAATGATTTTTTAGAAATTCTTTGGGTGAAATGTTTTCCTTTTGCATGTTTTCTAGTCTTGTATATGTATTCTCCTGTGGAATTTGCATTTCCAATCTTTGCGGGTAATTTCGGTGCATGGTTTTATCCTCGAAATTTTTTTAAATTCAATTTATCCTTTGTTTTAACCATTATTTAAAGTTTTACATATTAATTGAAGTCAATTTTTCTATATGAGTATAAATTTCTAATTAAAAATAAAATAAAAACTTTTACGGTCGAATCAATATTGCATTGAATCTGTAATTTTTTTTAAAATCAACATTGAGTTCAAACAATGATATTTTTATAATTAAAGGATATGTTGTCCCATTATATAAAATAAGCAGTTTAAAATGAGAACAATTTTGCAAACTCGCACAATTTTATGGCAACATATTTTAAATTGCTTTGAGTTCATAAAATTGCTTTTAATTCGTAATATTATCTTAATTAAATAAAATAATTTATATAGTAAATATTTCATATCATATCATAGAGTTTAAAATCCACTCTTTGGATACAATTAAATTCTAACGAATTGGTGGTTTAATTCAATGTCTATCTACCTAAGCATGTGTAAACATGTTATGGGCATTGAATTAACTAATCGTAAGTCTTCAAGATTCATGTCATTATTCAAACTATTTTTTTTCCAAAACATATCTTTTTGATATTGATATATTGCTCGTTAATGTAATTCTCGAATCATGTGCTTAAATGGGCATAGTCATCATTATAATTTTAGACATAGCCTTTAAAATGAGAAAAATATGCACAATTTTTTCTTTAAAAATCGTTTAATCAAATTAAAATAAAAAAAGAAGTTGAAAGATAAGTTCTATCTTTCTTCAACGGTCACTTTGTTCATGACGTCCCCTTGTTGGATTGCGTTGACAACGTCCTGACCTTTAATTACTTGGCCGAATACGGTGTGAACACCGTCTAAATGTGGTTGTGGGGAGTGGGTAATGAAGAATTGGCTTCCACCAGTGTCTTTACCTGCGTGTGCCATTGATAAT